>NZ_BTPW01000013.1:0-103174 GCF_036246185.1 Lactiplantibacillus paraxiangfangensis | reverse complement strand
AAATTGGTCGCGTTTTTACACACGAATTCGGATTGAATTTACAATTCAGAACAAAAAAAGGAAACCAATTCGAAAATGAATTGGTTTCCTCATAAAGTTCCTCATCAACAGCCGTTGACAAAGAGCCGAATAATCGCTTCTTTCACGTTAATGCTCACAAACTGACCGCCTTTTGTCACACTCTTTTAAAATTTCTTCGGTGGTCGTTCGGGATCGTACATCCGTTGCTTGATGTCATCCATTTCTTGATCTAATTCGGTAATTAATTGTGCCTTTTTGGTCAACGACTGCCGTAACGCAGCTTGATGGGGCACGTTCTTTTTATAGTTCAGTTCATGCTCTAACGACGCCCAAAAATTCATCGCAATCGTTCGAATCTGTAACTCAACTTCAATGATACTCGGACCATCAACCGTGTAGACTGGCACCCCAAGAATCAAATGTAAACTTTGATAGCCATTCGGTTTTGGATGATGGATGTAATCCTTCTCTTTTAGAACTTTAATATCAGCTTGCGTCGCTAATAGATCTTCCACCGTTTTGACATCGCTCAAAAATCGAACAATCAGTCGAATCCCAGCAATATCGTGTAAGTTACTAAACACCGCGTCAAAGGTCAGCGGCAGGTGCTTGCGTTTTAACTTACCCACGATACTTTCTGGTGACTTGATTCGTGACTGCTTGCTATCGATCAAGGCATAGCCGTAGCGTAACTCATACTCCCGGCTAATGTAATCCAGCTTGTCTAAGACCAACTTCATGGCCACCTCGTAACGCAGCGAGTAGGCCTTCAGCTGGTCGACCGCCTGCAATAACTCCGGCGGGGCTGGTAAAAATTGATCATCATTTGCGACTGGTTGAGAATTTGCTGTGCTCACTAAAATCCGCTCCAATTATAAACTCTTAACGCTCTCATGTATCGTAACTATTGAGTCGTAACCATCCATTCCCGGACGATTTGATCGTAATCGATCTGATATTCCTGATCACCAGCTGAGTACGCTAGCCGACCAGCAACATCCCTAAACTCACTCGGAATCAAGCCGTGCGCTTCTAAAACATTTAAGCGACCAGCTACCATTCGGTCAGTCAAAAAGTGTTCAAAGCGTTGCCAAAACCGTTCAAAGGTGGCAAAGTCATGCACATCAAAGATTTCATTCCGCAAAACTTCTGCATCAAACTCTAAACGAATGTTAGAATTTTTTGGTGTCAATTGGCTTCCCCTCCATGGATTGGTCATAACTCAATCATAAGCATAATCAGAACATTCCGCAATGATTCTTCTCAACACTAATGGGAAAAAGCTTAGTTAATTTTCCGCTTAGGGTTAAGCAAGTTCATCGGATCAAATAATGCTTTGATTTGATGTTGCAGTTGGTCAACGTCTTCACCGAGTTCGGCATTGTTCCACTGGTTTTTGAGCATCCCTACGGCGTGTTCACCAGAAATCGTGCCACCTAACACTAATGTCTGCTTGAACATCTCTTGTAATGCAATAATCACGTTTTCTGGTACTTCCGTTGCTTCCTTTGGCCAAACTAGTGTTGGGTGGACGTTCCCATCACCAGCGTGTCCCGCCGTATAAATCTTAACATCTAACCGTTTTGCAAGGTCTTGAATGTAATCCATCAAAGGTGCCAGTTGTGACAACGGAACCGCCATATCTTCCATAATATGGTTCTGTCCTGCAAAGACGGCTGGTAACATATCACGCCGTAATTGTTCCAGCTTAGCTTGTTCGTCTGGATCAGTCGTCACCGTCACGTTGCTAGCAGAATATTCCGCTAACAACTTTTTAACGACGTTCATGCTGGCCTCACCACCGTTGTCGAGCTTGAAGATCAACATTGCAGCGTTATCTTCTGCATAATGCGTATCCTCATAGCGATCCAAAGCAGCGACCGTGTTCGCATCTAAGGCTTCCAACATTGTTGGGTAAACCCCAGAAATCCGGATTGCCGTTACGGCCTTGGCTAACGCCGTCATGTTGTCGAAGAAAGCCACACCCATCACCGGTGTCCCTAATGGAATCGGCAATAGTTTTACGATGACCTTCGTAATGATGCCTAACGTGCCTTCAGAACCGACCATCAGTTGTGTTAAATCATAGCCAAACGCTTGTTTTAAGGTCCGGCCGCCCAACTTGATTTCGCGCCCATCGGCTAAAACGACGTTCACACCAAGAACGTTATCTTTAGTAGCACCATATTTAACGGTACTCATCCCACCGGCATTCGTCGCAACGTTGCCACCAATACCAGACATCGGACGTGAACCAGGATCTGGCGCGTAAAACATGCCCTGCTCCCGTGCGGCCTTATCCAAATCGCCATTAATCACTCCGGGTTCAACCACGGCTAATGAATCAGCCTTACTGATTTCTAGAATCCGATTCATTTTTACCGTTGAAAGGAGCAAGCTACCCTCAATACCTTCTGAACCCACTACGGTGCTGGTCGTTTGCGCTTGGGGTACAACCGGGATATGATACTTCCGGGCAATTTTTAAGGTGCCCTGGATGTCATGCGTTGAATGCGCTTCAACGTAGGCCAATGCTAAGCCGCTATCCTCATCCGTCATCTTTGTGCTGAATGAATATTGTTGCAGCGTTTCCTTATCAGTAAATACTTTTCCATCGGTGACTTGTGCTTTCAAGTCATCCAAAACTTCTTCATTACTAAATGCTCTAAAGACTGTCATGGTCAAAACCTCGCTTTGTCTAATTAGTACATAGGTCAGTATAAATCAAGTTTTCAGATTCGCCACCAATACAGTCTCATTAACCTCAAATAACCGATTAGCTTAGTTTCCAATCTAAGTACGTTTAGTGGTATCTATTTTTTGAATTGCGTACACTCAAAATAAGTATTTTTCTGGCATGCACTTCTCAAGGTATGCTAGTAGTTGAGTTTAATAATTTTGGGGAAGTTCCACTAAGAGAGGTCGTTAACATGCAGCACATGGGAAAATCTAAAGGTCGTCCAATTTTAATTGCGGCTGGATTAATTGTTTTAATGGTCGCCATCTCAGTTGGCCTGATCATTCGGCAGGCTCAGGCCCGGTATCAGTCCGCTATTTATACGGGAAATAGCCAACGGGTCGATACCACTAAGCCGTTAAGCATCCTACTACTAGGCGTCGACACCGGAGCTGATGGCCGAATCGACAAAGGCAATTCGGATACGATCATGGTCGTCACCATCAATCCTAAGACTAAGAAGACCGTTATTACGAGTATTCCGCGGGACTCCTTAGCAGAAATGGTCGGTGATCAAAAGACCAACGTTCAAAAGCTCAACGCTGCTTATAATATCGGTGGCTCAGCCATGGCTAAAGCCAGCGTATCAAAGCTGCTCAACATCCCCATTAACTACTACGCAACACTTAATATGGGTGGGCTGAAACAAATCGTCAACGCCGTGGGTGGGGTAACCATCACCAGTCCCATTAACAGTAACTTTGACGGTGTCAGCATCTCTAAAGGCACGCACCACTTGAACGGTAAGGAAGCCCTTAGCTACTCCCGGATGCGTTACCAAGATCCCCGGGGCGATTACGGCCGGCAATTGCGGCAACAACAAGTGATGCGGGCCGTCTTAGTCAAGCTGACCAAGACCGGCACCTATAGTCGCTATAACCAGTTACTTGCTTCACTTAAAGGTAACCTTAAAACCGACTTGAGTTTCAATGACCTCGTCGGCTTGGCTACCCACGACCGCGCCAACTTGAAGGGCATTAAATCAACGCAAATTGTTGGCCAACCCGCTTGGATCAATACCAGTTCCTACCAAATTTTAAGCACCAGTACTTTGCAAAGTGCCTCTGATCAACTCCGTCAGGAACTGGGCTTAAAGTCAGCTAAAATCAGCAACATGGAAACCAAACTCAACGCACAAAATACGGCTTACGACGGTAAAACGAACCTGAATTACAACACCGACGGACTAGATACCATCACTTACACGGATGGAACCCACTAAGTTTAATTAGCCGCTCTGTCGGATAACCTTGGTGTGCCCGGCCATTACTAAAAAGATGGACTTTAAGGAATTATTATCACTCCTTAAAGCCCATCTTTTTGATTGATTGCCTAAATTAGCCGCTCCGCCAGTCAGAATTGTTATGATCTCAAAACTCATTGAATCATCGGAGGCTATTGCTGATAGCATCGGCCGTGAAGGTGGTGTTAGAGCGGCGTTTTTTCTGCCGGTCTTACACCACGGACGGTCCGGGACAATTGCGAATTGTGCAAGTGTTCCGGGCGAGGGTTAAGACCGCTTCTCAGGCTTAACCCGGTCCCACGACCGCATGTTATCAGCAATAACCGGACTAGAGACTAGGTCCATAATTGTAATATCTAACTGACCCACGTCTTGATGCGGGTCAGCAGGCCACCCGTATCATCATTAAATTCATACTTTTTATTTTCCCGGGCCGTGCTAGCCTGGTCAGGATTAACACGCAATTCACTCACCTTAAACGTTAATTCCAACGGTTTAAAGGCTTGCAGCGAGCGAATCCAAATTCGATCCGCAGTACGCTGCGCATCCACAAAGAAGTATCGTTCACGCGTTGTCGTTAAATCAATTTGTTTCACAATTCCGGTGGCCATTTGGATTACTTCCCCTCGTTTTCTTAACGCCCTCACTATAACCGCTGAAACGCGTTTCAGGTCAAGTCACAGGCCCTATCTTTTTTTAATTGAAAGTCTAATTGTTACATTTTGGTAACAGCGTTACAAAAAGCTAGTCAAATTAGTCAAACGGTTGTACTATGTCTATAGGAAAATTCATTTAAACGGTAGTTTTTGTAGCCGTTAAAATCCGAGATGAAGGAGCTCCCCGTGATGGTCAATGCTGATTCAGTTCACACAAAAAAATACTGCTACCTTATTGAACTCACTGGCGACAAACAGACCGAACTGTTAGCCGCACTCACCCCTAGCGAAGAAGATTTGGGCGATTGGGAGCGCGTTTATTCCGCTAAGTTACCCACTTGGCGTTTATGGACGAATGCTAACGCTGACACGGTCCGCTTCACCGTGACACACCTCATCGCCCGCTACGGGTTACCCCAGAATGATTACTGGTTGATTCAGTACCGGGGAAATGATCACGGTCACCCGCAGATGTTACACCCTCAATTTCACACTCGCTAAAAATTTAAATTAATTTCAAAAACGACGAGTCTGGGACAAGACTCAAAAAGCCAATCAGAAAATTTCTGGTTGGCTTTTCCTATTGCTATGGTCGAAACGTGTGCCAAAAGGCAATTTGTTCCGCTTAACCCGAAAGCAGCGACTATTCCAAACCCAGGAATAATCACTACTTTCATGTTAATGCTCGCAAACTAGCCGCCTTTTGGCCCACTCTTTAAATTTAGTACGTTCCCTTGATAACAAAGAATGAACCACGAATGGTTCCAGCGAGTTTGGAACGTTGCCGAGCAAACTTGAACTTGCCTTCAAATTCAGCGGGGATTTCCATACCATCACTCAGTTTGAAGCCAACTGCCCGTTTGCCGCCTTCTTCAAGGCTATATAAGACATTAACGGCCAGTCCATTTTCGTAAAAGACATAGGCCCACTTAGTCCCTTCAACGACAAATTCGGTCACCTCTAACGGCTTGTAGCTAAAGTGCATGTCACGTTCCGCTAAGACCGTTTCAATCCATTTTAAGGTCTCAGGCGCTTCACTTGCCGGCACCGTGACAAATTCATGCTTAAACTTATTCCAAAAATAACGGGCTTCATTTGAACGTAACCCAGCTAATGCGGGTGCCACTGGTGAGCTTTCGAGTCCCACGGTCGAAACTGTTTTAAAATCTACTTTATAGGCCAATATTAACATCATCCTTCACGATTAATAACCAAAATTATACGCCCGAATTGTTAACCAAGTCACTGATTGTCGCTCATAAAAAAAGATGGTGTTAATTACCGATTTACGGCAACTAATACCATCTTCTTATTTAAAATACTAGTTTATGCTTTAACAGCTTCACCAGCGGCTTTTTTAGCTGCAAAGGTCTTTTCTTCCTTAACCTTATCACGATCTAAGGCCTTGAAGAAGAAGTAGTAGATAGCGCCATCGATAACGATATTAACAACTTGTAATACCGCACCAGAGACGTGACCAGTTGCAAGGAAACCGGAGATAATTGGCGGCGTTGTCCAAGGAACCATGACACCCATGGTCCGAGCCACTAACCCAGTCGACATTGCGAAGTAAGTCGTCGTAACGTTAACTAATGGGGCAGCGATAAATGGAATTGCCATCCGGTAGTTCATAACGATTGGTAAACCAAAGACGATTGGTTCGTTGATGTTAAAGATCGCAGGACCGACGATTAATTTACCTAAAGTCTTAAATTCAGCACTCCGTGAAACAAAGGCAATCATGAAAGCTAACCCTAAGGTCGCACCAGAACCACCCATGTGGACGAAGTTATCGAAGAATTGTTGTGTAACAACGTTTGGTAATGCTTTGCCGGCTTTTAAAGCGTCGGCGTTTTGTTGCATCGCAGCCAACCAGATTGGTTGCATAACACCAGAAACAACGTTGGCACCGTGAATACCGAAAATCCAAAGAATACATACAACGAATTCGGCAACGAGGGCACCTGGTAAGGTGTTACTCAATAGGCCTAATGGTTTGGCTAAAGCGAAGGAAACAACGTTTGGAATACTTTGCATTGGTGTTGCTTCAACACCCATACGGAGTAACCACATCAAGAATAAGATAATGAAACCAGGAACTAAGGCAGCAAACGAGTTGCTGACAGCCGGTGGAACACTTTCTGGCATCTTAATCGTCCAATTGCGGTGAACCATGTACACATACAAGTCAGTAATAAATAAACCAATTAAAAGGGCTGTAAACAAACCGGCTGAATCAAGTTGTGTTAATGGAACCCAGAGTGCGCCTGCTTTATCAGTAGTTAGTGGAATGGTTAACATCCACGCACTCAAAGAAACGATTGAAGCAGAAATTGGATCGACTTTATAACTCTTAGCCAAGTTATAAGAAATCCCAATAACGGCAATCAAACCCATGATATGGAATGATGCATTGGTTGGATATTGAACAATTGTCTGCCAGTTCTTACCAAAGGTACTTAACATAAAGTTTTGGTAACCTTGAATAGGGAACTGGGCAATGATCATGAAGACTGACCCAATAATAATCATTGGTACGGCTAGTGTCATCCCATCACGTAACGCGATTAAGTGACGAGAACCAGCAATTTTACCAAAGAATGGAATGAGTCGGTCGTTGACGAAGCTAGACTTATTGTTTTCGCTCATGTCGTGACCCCCTAGAATAATTTAAAAAACCGAAAACCACACCCGTTAACAAGTTGACCCGGATATATCACGGGTCAGTTTACAAACTAACCTACTCCTGATAATGGCCGATTATCATGATTAATTTGTCACCGTTTAAAGTAACTTGTTTCAAAATGGCGGTGTTTTTTGAGCACCCACATAACTGAATGCGTTTTCTATATTTCCAATTATACCTATTGTGGCTGTAATGTATACCCTTTCAAAAGAAAGAGTATAGTGTTTCTGATAAAAGAACATGTTCCGTTTCGGGAATTTGTTCCTAAAAATTACGAAAAATTGGTCTATTCCAGTGGTTGGACCGTCATTGCTAATTGTTCCAAGTAATAAACGACCGGCATCTGCGATAGCACACTTCCACCACTAATCGCTTGAACTTCCGGCGTATCATACGTTAAGACAACGTCGGCAATCCCCGCTAGCGTTGAATGGCTGCTAGCCGTTATGGCCACTAATTTAGCCCCACTCTGCTGGTAATAGATGCCTTGCTGAATCACATCATCGGTCTCACCAGAAACGGACAATACCAATAATACCGTCCCCGACAAGTCATGTGGCCGCACGGGATGCGGCTGAAAAACATTACTGAGCATCATGCTATAGATCCCAAAATCGGCCAGCAGGTGCGTCCCATAACTCGCCAGCCCCGCACTAGTCCCGGAACCAACTAACACGACCATCTCAGCATCGTGCATCAGTTTTGTGGCCTGTTTGATTTTAGCCGTAACATCGGGCAAGTTCATGCGGTCAAAGAAGACTCGCATCGGCACGATCGTCTGGGATAGCGGTTGTTCAGCGTCCTTACGCAGTTGTTCTTTAAGCGTAAATTTAAACTCCGCGTAACCGTCGTAGCCCATCCGCTTGAGAAACCGTAAAATCGTCGTCGCGGAGACGTGACTCCGGTCGGCCAATTGGCGAATCGTCATGGTACTGACCTCGACCGGATGCCCCATAATGTACTTATAAATCTCGATTTCCAACCGGTTTAGCTGTTGCACTTGATCATATGAAAACATCTACTCACCTCACAACCTTCTTACATTGGTCTATTAAAATATTGATATCCATAACTGCAACTTGTAGGAACAAATTCCAATTATCGGTCTCCCCACCGACCATCAATCTGTGGTTTGATTTCTAAATCGCTCATTTCAAGGTCACACGTGGCCACCGCAGCCGTGAGTTTGGCCGTAAATTCCGCCGTCTTATATTGTGAATCAATCGACCACGTCTTGAGGTTAGGCGTGCGGTTAAGGCGTCCCAACGCTGCAATTGCGGGCACTTCCTTTGGATCAACCGCCGGAGCCGTTTTTTGAACATTGATATTATAACCGTAGTGTCCACTGTGATACATCGCATTCATCGCATCGCCAAAAAGTCCCATCTGGATCACTCACCTTCCGTTATTTGATTACTTTTAGTTTATCATAAGTCCTGAGGCGCTTTCATTTTGAAGCTAAAATCGCAAAAAATAAATCCAAATATCGGTCTTCCGTCATATTTATTAGTTATAATTGAACACAAATTGGGTTATTGGGAGGATTTTTAAATGAAGAACACGATTTTAATCGTTGAAGATGAATTGAGTTTGTCAGGATACCTTACAAAAGAGCTTCAGTTTGAAGACTTTAACGTCCTAGTCGCAAACGACGGCCTCGCCGCCATGAAGACGTACCAGGCGCATCAAAACGAGTTGCTCTTGATCCTGCTCGACTGGATGCTGCCTAAGTTAGACGGTATGGAAGTCTTGCGCCGGATTCGTAAACACGACCAAGTACCGGTCATCATCATGACAGCGCGGGATTACGTTGGCGATAAGGTCGCGGGACTCGACAACGGCGCCGACGATTACATCACTAAGCCCTTCGAAATCGAAGAACTCCTCGCCCGCATTCGGGTCATTCAACGGCGCGCCGAAAATCAAGTCGATCCTAACCAAGTTTACCAACTCGACCAAGTCGTCCTGGATACGAAAGCCCACCGCGTCACGAACGCCGGGGAAGACGTCCAACTGACGCACCGTGAATACGACTTACTCCTATTCTTTCTCGCCCACCCCAACGAAGTCTTTACCCGTGACGACTTGCTCGACCAAGTCTGGGGTGCGGACTTTTTAGGCCAGCAAAACGTGGTCGACGTTTACGTCGGCTACTTACGCAATAAACTAGAAACGGCCAACGGCGACCCACTGATCAAAACGGTGCGGGGCGTTGGCTATAAATTAAGGGAGCCGATTGCGAATGACTGATCATCAAACGACCCCCACCTATGAACAACTCATCAACCAGGCGATTCGTCGCCTGATGCTGACCATTACCCTCATGGTCAGTCTGATCACGCTGTTCATTGTGGGCACCCAACAAACGGTCAATACCACCAGGGAAGCTCACGACCTGATGAACAGCCTTAACAAGGCCAACATCAAGGACGTGCCCAGCTTTATTCACTGGAACAATACGACCACCCGTAACACTAAGCAACCCGCCTTCATTCGGGTCACGACTAAAAAGGCAACGTTGACGACCGCAACTAAAACTAAGCAAACGATTTTAACCACGCCTTCGTCCAAAGCCTTCTTCGCCAAGCAACAGAGCCACCTCGTCGGACCCTTAGTTTACGTTCGGGGATTTGGTTTCTTTCTATCATATACGGAAAAAGGCGGTAACAACACTTACCAACTCTGGGTCAGCCTACGTCGCCTAATCAATAGCCTACTCATTTTGATTTGTCTCATGGTCTTCGTTACTTTATGGGCAGTTACCCTCGGTGCGTGGTGGGCCCACCGGTTAGCGACCCGGCTCAGCGCCCCAACCATTGCGTTGTTGCGTGAAACCCAGTATACGTCCAACAATCCGGATAGCGACCAACCAACCTTGACGGTACCGGATAGTCCGCGCGAAATTCACGACCTCGGGCAAGCCTTCAACGTCTTACTAGTCGCCCAAAACGAACGTCTTCAACACGAACGGCAGTTTATTTCGGACGCCTCGCACGAACTTCGCACCCCCATCGCAGCCATTCGGGGTAATCTAAGTTTGATTCGCCGGCGCGGTGAGGCCCATCCCGAAGTCATTCCGGAATCCCTTCAATTTATTGATGAAGAATCGTTACGGATGCAGCATCTGATTGAGAACTTGCTGCACCTTTCCCGAGCGGACCGAGCTAAATTAGCACTCACTGACCAGGACCTTTCGTTTCTACTGCTGCAATTAGGCGAACACTACCAGCCATCAATCGACCAACCGCTTAAACTCGCGATTGACCCGGACATTCACGTCGCCGGTAACGCCGAGATGTTGCAACAAATCGTGGTAGCGCTACTAGACAACGCCCATAAATATTCGCCGCACGACCAACCGATCACCCTGCGCCTAAGTCAGGATGACACCCACATTAACCTAACCGTAGCGGATTTAGGTGAAGGCATCCCTGATGACCAAAAAGAAGCCATCTTCCAGCGGTTCTACCGTGTCGATCAGTCCCGTTCCCAAGAAATCGAAGGTAGCGGCCTCGGCCTCGCCATCGTTAAACAACTAGTCAACCTGAACCAAGCTCAAATCGCCGTCACCAATAATCAGCCTAAAGGAAGTATCTTCACAGTTAGTTGGCCAAAACAGTAGCATTTTTCGGCGCTTCGCCGGACAGAAGCAGTGGGCTGTGGGGTCGGCTACAGCCAAAGTACGGGCTTCCGCCTCGCTTGAGAGCCTCAAAAACCGAGTCTTTCAAGTCGCCCCGCACTGTAACCTGGCAAAAAAACGCCAGCTAACAGTGCCGACACGGCCCGCTGCTTCTGCCGGCTACGCTAAAATTGTTTTAACCCAAACTAATCAATTTTTATAGAAAGATCACCTTAGCTGGAGGTCGACCATGATGAATCTGCCGCGAAAGTGGCGTTGACCGGCGTACTTCCGGTTTACGCCACCGACGTCTTGCGAGACGTGGGGTTGCGGCTTGCAAGCGAGGACTAAGACCGCTTCCCAGGCTTAGTCCGGTCGCCGCGGCAGGTGAAATCATGGGCGGCCGGAAGCGGAAAGCTTAACAAACTTATTGGTCCTAATGATGCTATGTCTATTAACTATCAATCATTTTCAACGTTCAGCCTCTAGTTAATAATCTCAAAACAAGTCCACCACACGCAAAATTGCCTGTGGTGGACTTGTTTTATTGTCTGATACAACGGCCCTAAAGCGCGTCACTACGCCAATTGCTGTTTTATAAATACAAGTCTAAGAATTTCTTAGATAAAGCTTATTGAAACTCGATAGTTTGTCCCCCGGATTCTCGGTAAACTATAGTCATTCAATTAAACCAATCAAGCCATTTCAGGCAAGGAGATTTTGCATATGTTATTAGATACCGACCCCAAAATTAAAAATATCAACGCTGCACAAATTATCAAAGTGATGTACCCACTCGTTATTGCTAAAACTGAAGACGGCGAATACGTCAAAGTCAAACTCAGTGACGAACAGATGCAGGACCCGCTATTCTGGGACACACTTCGCAATATCAACAAATCTAAATTATGGGTTCCGCTTGGTAAACATTTCCATCAGTTGCTTTCAAACGACTGGCTCATGCCAACCGCTGAATAACTAGTCACCCGATTCATCATTCAAAAAGGAGTTTGATAATTATGAAAAACTTATTTACAAAATTAACGATTACTTTAATGGCCGCCGGGACCCTGTTTGCGACTACCGCCACCGCTTCCGCCAACACGGTCAGCACGCCCGCCCCCACTACGACCACCCTCGTCAGCCACGTCGATCACGAAACCAATTTGGCACTGGGGACAACCAACAAACCAGCCCACAATCTCACACCCCGTGCCACTAAACTAGCAACCAAGACTTTACAATCCCAAATATTAGAAACCGTCGACACTGGTAGCCAAAGCTTAGATAAAATGAAGTACACGAAGTAGCTTGAAAGAAGGTGCGGGCATGCGGCAATTAACGCAACTCATTACACAACAATTACAACAACACTACCAAACGCCCGTTTTAACGGATGTCAACGGTAGTCGATACACCGGCGCCGACCTGCTTGAAGACCTGACCCTCTGTCGAACCAGCCTCAAGCAGCAAAACGTCAGCGCTGGTCAGACGATCCTGATTAGTCCGACCCAAGCGGCGACCATCCCCGTTTTGCTCCTAGCCAGCTGGCAACTCGGCTTGACGGTGACCCTGACACCGCCAAGTCACCACCTGCCTGAGCTAACCCCACAGGCTTACGCCGCGATGGTCTATTCTCCCCTGCAGACCGAACAACTAGCCGCCCAACTCGATCCCCATGAGATCAGTATGCTAACGCTGATTTTAAATACCGCGCCAAGGTTCACTTACCTCGTTCACGACAACGCCCTCCCAATTACTAGGAAAAGCCAACCCGACCTGATTCTCCCAGCCAATCAGGTCCAACTCACCCAACGTGAATTGTTGGCTAGCACCCGTCATCACGTCACACAAACGGACCTGACGAATCTCTATGATTTAGAAAACGGCCTGATTCCCTGTCTCGCCGATCTCCTGACCGCAACGCCCTTTACCCTTATCCCAACAAAAAATGCGTGCCTACCAAGCTAACCTGGTAAGCACGCATTATCTTTTTAAAATGATTTTTTAAACTAAACTAAGAGTTTGGAGAATCAACCAGACGTTCAATATAATTAGAATCGCGGTAATTACCCACGCCGTCCATTTGACCCATAACCGGTTCTTGAAGTTCCCCATCAGTTTGGCATCACTCGTGAATTTAACCAGTGGAATCATGGCAAACGGTAAGGCGATACTTAAGAACACTTGCGATAACGTTAGTAAACTTTCAATCTTAGCTTCATTGCCGTGGTAGTAAATGGCAAAGGCTAGGACTGGCGCAACGGAAATCAACCGTGTGAGTAACCGTTGGGCCCAAAGTGGCATCCGTAACCGGATAAAACCTTCCATAATAATCTGACCGGAAAGCGTCCCCGTAATGGTTGAACTTTGACCGGAAGACAGTAACGCAACGGCAAACAGCATGCTCAGTACGGGACTCGCAATTGCCCCAACGATCTTGCTGTCACCCAATGCATTATACAGGTCAACGAAACGGCCTAAGTCACCCTTCGTTCCAAAGAACAGTGCCGCACCTAAAATCAGGAGCAAACTGTTAACAACGAACGCAACTGATAATTGGATGTTGGAATCGATGGTCGTGAACTTAACGGCCTTCGCAACTTCTTTTTCATCATTGCGATCAACTTGACGCGTTTGCGAAATTGATGACCCTAAATACAAGTTATGCGGCATAACGGTCGCACCGACAATCCCCAACGCGAGGTACAACATGGAAGAATTGCTGACAATTTCTGTCGTTGGCACGTACCCTTTTAACATTTGAGGGACGTTTGGTTGTGAAATAATAACTTCATACATGAATACGAATAAAATAACTGCAACCAGAGTGGCCACGATGGCTTCAATTTTACGGAAGCCTAATTTCATTAATAGTAACAGGAGTAAGACGTCGGCGGTGGTAATTAGAATACCGACAATCAGTGGAAAACCAAATAATAATTTGAGCGCGATCCCGGAACCGATAATTTCGGCCATATCGGTCGCAATAATGGCCAGTTCCGTGACAATCCACAGGAAAATCCCCATAGATTTGGAAGTTCGCTCACGTGTGAGTTGCGCTAAATCTTTCCCAGTAACAATCCCAAGACGCGCTGCCATGGCTTGTAGCAACATCGCAATCAAACTTGAAAGTAAGATTACGGAAAGCAACGCGTACTTATACTGTGAACCCCCAGCAATCGACGTGATCCAGTTCCCTGGGTCCATGTAACCGACTGCTACCAGAGCGCCCGGTCCGGTGTAGGCAATCAAAGTTCGCCAGAAATTGGCGTCCTTTGGTACCCGGACACTCCCATTCACTTCGTCCAAGCTCTTACTATCGGCACCCGTTGAGTGAACTGCCTTTTCTGACTTCTTGGCAGCCATTGTCGCGTGGTCCTTCGTTTTTGCTGATTTCATTATGAAACCCTCTCTTCTATTGGTTTAGAATTCAGGTTGTGGACTACTGTGTGATCCTCAACAGTGCGGCTCAAATTGAGCGCTCACTTTAATTCCAATTGGTAGTATATCATCATCAATAAATTAGTCAAATGTTTTCAATTATTTCTTTGGTATTCCTAAATCATCTAGAAACTAGTCTCATCAACGTGTAAGGGGATTCGCCGCGGATTTAATCCGTTGACTAAGAAATCACTGAGATACTGTGTCACTTGCTGCGGACTGACCGGATTGGCTTCCGGATAGAGAACCCGCTCAACAACGTACCCACCGATCGTTGAAAAAACGAGCTGTAAAATAATCCGATTCGGCCAATTAACCAACTCCCCTGACGCTTTCAGCCGATCCATCGCTTGGTTAGCTTGCTCTAAAATCGTCGGTGAAACCATGCTGAGTACCGCTGCCCGATCCGTTGCATTATTGAAAAACTGTGACAGAATCACGGCTAGCGACGCCTGATTACGCGTGACAAAAGCCACCCGGTCCCGAACCAGGGCCACCACGAAGCTGGCTAAGGTATCACTATTTTGATCCAATACGGCTTGGTCTAACGTATTAAGCATGGTTGGTAAAACACTTTTGACAATGGGCTGCATGATTGCCTCTAAAATCCCGTTCTTACTCACAAAATTATGAAAAAGCGTGCCTTCCGCTACCCCGGCGCGTTCAGCAATCTCGCGCGTGCCGACTTCTTCGTACCCCTTTTCCGAAAACAAGTCGAGCGCCGCAGCTAAAATTTGGCGCTGAGTACGCGTGATTCGACCATCCTTCCCCAATGAGGCCGCATAGTAAGCCTGGATGGTTTCAATTTCACTCATGGTTTTGCTCCTTTTGCAGTGACTGCTCAATTTTTGGTAACCTCATCATAAACGATTCGGCAAACCGAAACAACTATTATCGATCAAAAGTTACATATAAAACGAGCTAAATAGTGATGATTGCTTTTACAATCCCGACAGTTTATAATATCGGTAATTAATAAAGTTACAGGAAGTGATCGAATGCGCGTTTCTACTCGTTTTAGTGACTCAATCCATTTGTTAGCCTATATAAAAATCTACGCTGACACAAAATTGTCTTCCGACGCCATCGCCGCTAGTATTGAGACGAGTCCGGTCGTTGTGCGACGGTTAATGAGCAAACTTCGTAAGGCGGGCCTCATCACCACAACACCCGGGACGGCCCAACCAGCCTTGGCAAAACCCCTCACTGACATTTCGCTACTCAGCGTCTTTTACGCCGTGGAGGGGGATAAGCCGCTATTCGCAGTTGATCCCAAGACCAACCCCGCGTGCATCGTTGGTGGCAATATCCAAACCGTTTTAAAGCAGTACTACCAAGACGCACAGATGGCAGCCGAAGCGCGGTTGGCCCGAACCAGCTTGCAAGACATTGTCGACAACATTTTAGTCGAACAAGCTAAAAAAGAAGCTCGTCAGAATTGAGCACTTACTATCATTTTTCAGAACCCAAATGCTAAAAGTAGCCATGCAAAAGGCGCTCCAGCTTGATTTCGCTGAAGCGCCTTTTTGTTATATTTAGAAGCTTACTTGGGTTGTTCATTCTTTTGATAATAAACGGGTTGCGCCGCTTTTACCGGGTGTGCTGCCAGCCAGTCAATAATTTGTTGACCGAGGGCTTCAGTCATTGGCGCAGCCGCCGCAATCTGAGCCTTCGTAATCTGATTAACGTGAATACCCGCGGTAATCGTACAACTCCCCGCTAGGTAAGGTTGTAACTGGGCTGCTAAGCGGTCAGAAATAAAGTTGTCCTTATGGAACCGGCCGTCATGGCTAGGAAACTTGACCGTTTGCGCAGGAGTCGTGGCAGTCACCATGGTCACGTCCCCGATGTGCGGGTTCGTGCCCCCCGTCACGACAATGAGTAGGTCAAACCCAATTCGCTGGAGCTTCGCGGTCATTGCATACCCCGCTTGTTCAGTTTTAAACGTTGGCATCCTTAGTCCCCTTCCCAACGGCGATCCGTTTCGTTACGAATGTGAAAGGCGTCCAAAATTTTCATCGTTTGGTGGTTGACCAGATCTTGAATCGTCTGCGGATGATTATAGAACGCGGGAATTGGTGGCACGATCTGTACGCCTAGCTTAGCCAAACGCGTTAAGTTCTCCAAATGAATCACACTCAGCGGTGTTTCACGTGGAACAATTACTAATTTACGCTGTTCTTTAATCGTGACATCAGCCGCACGGGCAATCAAGTCATCCCCGTAGCCGGCCGCAATCCCCGCCACCGTCTTCATACTAGCTGGCACGATGACCATCCCGTCGTTTAGAAACGACCCACTGGCAATCGTGGCACCCTGGTCATTGATATGATACGTTTTATCAGCCAGTGCCGTTAACTGCTTCAAGTCGTAGTCCGTTTCCAGTGCCAAGTTTTTCTTCGCCCACGTACTCATGACGAGGTGAACTTCCACGTCGGGCAATTCGTGTAATTTTTTCAATAAATCAACGGCATAAATCGTCCCGGATGCCCCCGTAATTCCAACAATAATTCGTTTCATCTTTAGCCCTCACTCTTTCAGCTTGATCACGTTATGTTCGCTTTGCCTTCTTTTTAAGTTTACGGCTTCTCAAAGACGTTAACAAATCGTGTTTGGACTAGTTGATATTCGATTTAGGACTAATAAGCGTACGCTTAAAAATCATTAACGCATCATCTGGCGCAGTTTCGCCTTAGTCAGCGTAAAGGATTGACCATACATTTTCCAAGTTAGCGGTAACCGTAGTCGTTCATTATCCGCGACCACAAACTGCCACTGGGTATTTAACCGGGACAAGTCCTGATGCGCCGTTTCTTGACGCATCACTTTAGCCCGCACAACGAGGAAGGTCCGCAAATAATTCTTAACGCTGCCACCCTGCGCCGGGGTCTTCGCTCGCAGCTTTGCCGCCCGCCGAATCCCACCAAAGCTAGCGGCGCCGTTCCCCGGGCCGTGAACCACGAGCGCATCGTAATAAATATACTGGCCAAGCGGAGCGAGCCCGTCTTTTTTGGCAGCTTTAACGGCCGGCCGCAAGTACATCTGTTCCACCACGTCGTTTTGGGCCCGTACAAGTCGCTGATCTTTAGCGGCCTGATGCCAGTCCCGCACAAAGGCCGAGCCTAGTCCCTGATGACTCGCCGAACCGTTTACCTTACGCAGCGCTGGGAGGTATTTCCTAAGCCGATTACGCGGTGCCAATTGCTGATAGCGATTAACAACCTTTAAAAGGTCCCCCGTGGCCGACGTAAACCCGATGATGCCCGCCGTGTAGCCCCGACCATCATGGATATCCTCCACGTACCGATACTGCTTCTGGTAGTCCAATGATGAATTTTCAGCGCTGGATACCAACGCGAAGGTTTCAGCCCGTAGTTGTCCCGTCAAAATAGTGCGGTGTTGAGTGTACCACCAGACCCCACTTCCAATACTCACCATAACGCCTAGACCAATTAACCACCGCCACCATTTTCGCATCTCCCGTTTGCCCCCTCGAGAATTTATCATTTAGTTTACGCCTATTTAAGGGCGGATAGCGTGACAAAATGGCGTTGTTGTCGCTAATTTGCGGATGATTTGTCACGACGGCAATAAAAAATACCTTTGGCGTGTCGTTCGCTGTGATTTGACCTATACTTAAGGTGTTTTATCAGTTAGGAGGGGATACCCATGGCCAAACGTCGGATCACACATGATCCACATCAATTTGTTAGCGCCGCGGATGACCGCCGACGACTTCAACTCGCCGTTCAAATGGCACTACCGACTAACGCCCACGTTTTAGCCCGCAACTTTGCGCGTTCCAGCGCCAGCTCCTACTGGCTGCTCATGCTGGATCAGCCGTACGGTCTCACACCAAATTTTCTGACCTTGCGGATTGCCGACCACAAACTGTGGCTGACCAATCACGATCAACTGACCGTGACTTGGGAGGCTGGCAACTTTGCTGCCGTCCAACAAACTTTACGCAGCCGGTTAACCGCCAAAACGCTTCAACGTTACAGTTACCATCTTAGTACGACCGATGTCATCACCTTGCGTTTGATTTTGCACTTAGAACAACACCAGTTAATCTGGTTAGTCCAGTTATCACCAGTAATCGCTAAAGCTTATAAGAACCACCGTTTAGACTTACACGACGACTTTCCAAGTGCCAAATTGCTACTAGGTAATATGAATAATAGTAGTCTTCAACTGGTGCCAGTTAAGCAACCAGTTTTTCAAGCGCGCGTCGGCAAGTATTTTGGACGTAACTTGCTATTTTCACAATTTACAAGTCATCAGCTACTCCGCTTATTGCCAACTAATCAATGGATTCGACCATTACTCAAAGAACTGCCCCCAACCCCGAGCCTAGAACAACAGCTCGCGGCGACTTACGGGACCGACTTTGTCCGCATCTACGTCGAAGCAATCCGACAACAGGCGCATTTAGCCGCAATCAGTTCATAACAGGATGATTTGTACGTTCACAAAAGGACCGTCACGCAAAACCCGCTTGGATTTTGCGTGACGGTCCTTTTGAATTTGAGTTATAAAATACTAATTGTTAAGCCGTTTGGCCCAAGTGCCGCTTCTTTGGGGCAGTTTTAACTGCTTCAGCGTCTTCATCCTTAAACCCAAACATCCAGGTTAACGTGAAGGAAACGATAATCGTTGCAAGTGACGCAATTAGGAACCCGTAAAAGCTAAAGTCGATCCCTTTTTGAGGGTTAACAAAGGAAGTGACCCCGATTAGAGAACCGGTAAAGCCCCACATATTAACACGCATCAAACCGGTTAAGAAACCACCGACTGCGGAACCGATGCTAGCCGTTACGAAAGCGCGGCCGTACTTCAAGTTAATCCCGTACATTGCGGGTTCAGTAACGCCACAAAATGCCGAGATCGTTGCGGGCCATGCAAGTTCTTGAATGTTTGCTAACTTAGACTTCAGCGCAATCGCCATAACCGCGCCACCTTGAGCGACCATCGTTGCAGAAATGATAGCGTTCAAATAACTGTGGCCCATGGTCGCAATGTCGTTGGCCACAATCGGAATAACGGCCCAGTGCAACCCGAAGATAACCAGAACTTGATAGAAGCCCCCGATGATCAATCCAGAAATAGCAGGACTCAAGTTGTAAACTGCAACGATTAAGTTTGCTAAACCGGTAGAGAAGACCGTGATAACTGGGCCAAGGAAAATCAGAATAGCGCCTGACACGATGACAACTTCAAATAATGGCACGAAAATCATCCGTAATACGGTTGGAATCACGCGCTTTAGCCATGGTTCCAACTTGCTAGCCAACCAGGCACCGGCAATCATTGGGAAAATTGAGTAAGTGTATGAAGCCACGTGGAATGGTAACCCGAAGAAATTAGCATTGATGCCCATCCCAAATAGCGTGCTGACGACTTTGCCCTTAGTTGCAATCGCAACAATCGATGGATATGTCAAAACCCCACCAATAATCCCCATAATGACGGGATCGGAACCGAGTTTTTTAGCGGCCGTAAAACCAACAAAAATCGGTAGGAAGTAGAAGACGGAATCCCCCATCGCACTAATAATGACGTAGGTTGGGGCCGTGGTGCTAACCACCTTAAAGGTAATCAGTAGTGCCAAGATCCCCTTTAAAATCCCTGAAGCGGCTAAAAGTCCAATCACGGGAATCATGGACCCCGTGATGACCCCAATCAAATTACTGAAGCCCCATTTAACTAGGCCCCACGCAGTATCTGGCCGGTTAGCCGCCGCGTTCGTTTCAGCTACGGCCTTGGCCGTTTCAGAATCATTTGAAAATTCTGGTCCAATTAACTTAATCACCGCGTCGTAAACGTCCGTAACAGCTGGCCCAATCACGACTTGATATTGACCGCCAGCTTTGGCGATGTCAATGACACCCTTCAAGTTGGCCACCACGTCATCGTTAGCCTTACTCTCATCTTTTAAGTAGAACCGCAACCGGGTAATGCAATGAATCAAGCTACTAATGTTTTCCACACCACCGACATTTTCAACGATATCGGCTGCTAACTGATCATACTTGCCAGCCTTAGGGAGGCGTCCCTGACGCTTAGCGTTGAACGTATTCGCATTTAGCCGGCCCGTCGCAACCACTGCGCCAGCGGTTTGCGTCCCCGTCGTCACATCCAAACCGTCCAATTTATCGCTTGAATTGGTCACGGCTAGGACGACTGTCGTCTGCCGGTTAGCCTTTTCAATCATTGCGAGATCCATCGTTGCGATGGTGTCGCCAGCCTTAACTTCATCGCCAGCCGCCACCGTCAATTTGAACGGCGTCCCCTTTAAATCAACCGTATCAATACCTAAGTGAACTAAAACTTCCAAATTGTTGTCTGGCGTCGTAAACCCCAACGCGTGTTTCGTTTCTGCAATCATTGTGACCTTCCCACTAACGGGCGCCACAATATCTCCACTAGTCGGCTGAACCCCAAAACCTAGTCCCATCATTCCAGCAGAAAAAACGGGATCTTTAACAGCCGCTAACGGAATTACCTCACCGGCAACCGGTGATAAAATTGTAACCGTTTGTGCGTGTGCCATAATACTCTCCTCCAATCCTAACCCTGTGACAAAATAATCGATTGATATGGCTTCAAGACCATCTTGGGCTGCACATCCACGTTATCGTAGTTGGATAACACCACTTGGGCATCAACCATCTCAGTCGGTAGCGCAACCACTGTTGCGTTCGAATAAAAATTATTTAAAACGAGTAGGCGCTGGGAACCCAGGGTGCGCCAGTAGCCGAAGACTTGCTCGTCATCTAAGCGCCACGTCTGGTAATCACCATCCGCAATGATTGGCATCGTCTTCCGTAATCGAATTAACGTTTGGTAATACTTAAAGAGTTCCCCGTGTGCCAATTCATCGGCCACGTTAATCTGATCCTGATTGGTTGGTCGTAACCATGGCCGCCCAGTCGTAAAGCCAGCCGTCGCACTGGCATCCCACTGCATCGGTGTCCGTGAATTGTCGCGGGCC
The DNA here is from genome assembly GCF_036246185.1 of Lactiplantibacillus paraxiangfangensis. Classification (NCBI taxonomy): domain Bacteria; kingdom Bacillati; phylum Bacillota; class Bacilli; order Lactobacillales; family Lactobacillaceae; genus Lactiplantibacillus; species Lactiplantibacillus paraxiangfangensis. Next base: position 81,774 of record NZ_BTPW01000013.1, on the reverse strand, counting down.
TTAGTCTTCACGATGGTAAACGCATCCGCATGACTATACCCGCTACGAATGAGGGCCCGATAAGCATTCAGCGCTTCGATATCAACGTAATCCGCCATTGATGGGTAGTCCGGATCAGTCATCCCGATCTCTTCTCCCATGTAAATAAACGGCGTCCCCCGCAGTAAATGAATGACCGTCGCGAGCATCTCAGCCGACTTGACACGGTACTTGCCGGCATCCCCAAAACGGTTAATTGCCCGCGGTTGGTCATGGTTATTCCAGAATAGGGCTTGCCAGCCACCGCCTGCGTTCATCCCGGTCGCCCAGTCATCTAGTAACTGTTTCAACCGGGGAAAATCAAAGGCCATTCGCGACCACTTACGACCATCAACGTAATCAGTCTTAAGGTGGTGAAAATTAAAGACCATCGACAATTCGTGGTTAGCCGGATTCGTATACCCAACGCTATTGCGAATAGTTGTGGATGACATTTCACCTACCGTGACACTGTCCGGATCCTGACCATAACTAGTCTGATTAAGTTCTTTCAAATAGTCATGGACGATTGGCGTATCAGTATATAGCGTTTTGGACGCTACGCCCGCGGGTGCGTCCACCAACTGTTCGGATTTCCCCGTAACGTTGATGACGTCAAACCGGAAACCGGTCACGCCCTTGTCACGCCAGAAGTTGACCACGGCGGCACAAGCTGCCCGCACTTCGGGGTTATGCCAATCCAGATCCGCCTGCGTTTCATCGTATAAGTGGAGATAATACAAGTTGGTCTCCCCAAATGGCGCCCAGGCCGAACCCCCGAACTTTGATTCCCAATTAGTCGGTAAGCTACCGTCCGCTTTTGCTGGGCGTAAATAGTAGAACGCTTGATACTTCTTATCACCCGCTAGTGCACGTTGGAACCACGGATGCTGGGTCGACGTATGGTTGAAGACCATATCAAGCATGACGCCGATATGGACCGCCTTTAACTTTGCGACTAATTCTTCAAAATCACTCATGGTTCCAAATTGCGGATCAATCCGGTAATAATCAGCGATATCGTAGCCATTATCATTTTGTGGTGAAACAAAAAATGGATTGAACCAAATCATGTCGATATTCAATTTTTTTAGATAGGGAATTTTTTCGATAATGCCCCGGAGGTCACCGACACCATCCCCATCGCTATCATAAAAAGACTTCGGGTAAATCTGGTAAATAACTTGTTGTGATAATTTCATTGCACTTCTCCACTTTTAATTTGCTTACATTGGTTTCCGTTGCCGGCGAGCAAAGTCGCGGAAACGGAACTTATCCGCGCGGTGTCGCGATTCCGTAAATTGGAATGCCCGCGCATCCGTCAAACTGGTCACGCTGCGAACAACTGCCATGTAGGCGCCGGGATCTAAGTTTAGTTCCGCCCGGTCCTCAGCGTTCGCTGGTTCCATCGTAATTTCCTTCGTGGCGTACCCAATTTCTAACCCCAACTCATCTTCAAAGTAAGCGTAGAGTGAATCCTCGGCTGCCCTGCGCGGAACGTCTGGAATAACTGATTTTAAAATATAATCTTTATCAATAATGTCTGGTTCATCATCAATCACCCGCACCCGCTTGATTGCCGTCACCGGTTCCTCCGTTAGGTCAACGCCCAGCGAAGCAAACGCGGCAATGGGCAACGTTGCCTTCGGATCATACCCATAGACCACGTTTTCGGTCGCAATGTGTAATTTTTGTGCAAGTTCTTTGTAACTCACAATTCCTGAGACTGGGAATTCATACTGCCGATGTTCGATCACCAGTGAGCCCTTGCCCCGAATCTTTTGAATATAACCGTTCTCTGCCAACGTCGCTAAAGCCTTACGCCCCGTCTCCCGGGAAATTCCGTAAAGGTCGCACAGCTGGTTCTCACTAGGTAAGTAAGTCCCTAACTGGTAGACTTCCGCATCGATTTTCTGCATTAAATCGTCATAAACTAGTGCCGATTTATTAATCATGACCACCGTCCTCTTTTCCGTTAACGCTTTCATTTATGAATATATACTTGTTTAGACAAGCTGTCAACGTCAAAAATATAAACTTCCAAAATAGCCGTATATAGGAGTTTGTATATATAATTAACTTGTATAAGATGTCTAGACAAGACTAAAAAATCGCCTATGACTAGGTCATAGGCGATTAATTCGTTAATATTCTTAATGATTCAAACTAAAAGATTGATCCTCATTAGTTGCATCAGTCTTCTTAGCCGCTGCCGCTTGCTCTTCGGCAATCAGACGGGCCCGTTCATGCTTGTTATACCAAGGTGAAACGGTGAAAGCTAACACGTCGTTCATCAAGTAAACGGAGCTGTTGATGAACATGGCTAAAGTTGCAGATCCTTGACGGAATGAAATGAACCATAACACCATCTGTGCTAACCCGGAAGCAACCCACCAGAAGTACTGGTTGTTGTAACGTAGGAAGCAGATGACACCGGCAGTCAGGCAGATTGCAAAGCTGATTGCGTCGATCCACGGCCGCGGATCATCGGTCAAAGCACCAATTAAGTAACCTGAAATCCCATAAACGACTAAGGTCGATACAATGGCCACGACCCAGGTCCGGCCCGTGAACTTCCGAATCTTAGAAACCATGTTCACGTTCCAGCCGGCACTCAATAACACTGGAATATCCAGGGTCACAACGTAGGCAAGCTGTTCACCGATGCTAAGGTAGTTCTTTGCTGAAAACCCAACGACGATAAAGCAAGCTGCGGAAATTAATCCTAGCCAGCCATTCACCGACTTGGCGGCGTTGATAGCCAACACACAAAGGACACCCAAAGTTGTCCCAATAAATGTTAGAATGGATAACGTTGTGATTGGCGCGTTAACCAGCGTCATCACCTGACAGCCTAAGCTAAAGAAGAATAAGTAGTAGTTCTGTTGCGGCCAACCTTTCAATTGGTGTGATAAGAATTTAAAATAATTACTCAAAATCATGCTCCTCTTTCCGTTTATCAATATGCGGTTGTTAGTGTCCAGTTGGCCAACTAGTCACGGTTCACTACCATATGTAGTGCTTCTGTTCGAAACAACACTATATATTGTATCATTAACTTTGACGATGAAAAGTCCAAATTCTTGAATATTAAACGCGTTGTAAACAACCAATCCGGATTCAGCCCGCCACACAGGCCTTTTTGGACTGGAAATTTTTTTGGACTTTTTTCTGAAAACGATTGCAGTTAAATGTCGCGATTTGCTTGCTCAAATCCCCACTGTGCGCCCAATCTTGAACATTGCTTTTTGTCGGATATCTGCCGTTGCAGTATACTAGGGATGGACATTATTTTATCTACAATATATTTAATATTTTTGGAGGATTACATGATAACTCTTAAATCAGATCGCGAGATTAAGGGAATGCAAGAAGCCGGCGACATCATGGTCGGCCTCTTCCACGCCTTGGAAGATTACATCAAACCCGGAATAACTACTTGGGACGTTGACCATTTCGCATACGAATACATCATCGCCCATGACGCTACCCCCGGTGAATTAAACTTTGAAGGCTACAAGTACTCAACTTGTGTCAGCGTTAATGACATGATTTGCCACGGTTGCCCTAGCAAAGACATTTTAGTTAAGGATGGCGACCTCTTAAAAGTCGACACCGTTATTAACTACCACGGCTACTTGAGTGACTCATGTCACGCATTCGTTGCCGGTACGCCATCACCCGAAGTTAAAAAGTTAATGGACGTTACCTTGAAAGCCCTCTACTTGGGTATTGACCAAGCCGTTGTCGGTAACCGAATTGGTGCCATTGGCTGGGCCATTCAAAACTACGCCGAAAACGAAATGGGTTACGGCGTTGTCCGCGAATACATCGGCCATGGTATTGGACCGACGATGCACGAAAAGCCTGACGTTCCTCACTACGGCGAAGCTGGCCATGGGACCCGTTTAAAGGCCGGTATGACCATCACGATCGAACCAATGGTTAACATCGGTGACTGGCGTTCTGGCGAAACCGCTGACGATGGCTGGACCGTTCGAACATTAGACGGTAGTCTCAGTTGCCAATACGAACATACCTTAGTTGTTACGGACGATGGTCCTAAGATCTTATCTTCATACGACCACGACTTTGACGCTAAGTACCTTTGGAATAAATAGGTTAGATATAAAAAGTGAGGCCTTCAAAATTTTGAAGACCTCGCTTTTTTGCTTGTTTTAATGACTTATGGACTAAAAATCAACTAACCTTTGATTGGCGGACCTTTAATTGGATCTCAACTTCAGTTGTAACTACTTGATGAACTTAGCGGCAAACTCGCTAAATTGCTTACCCGCACCTGCTAAGAAGGACTGTGTACCTTCGTTAGTGATGTGGCCGTTTTCGTCGGATAACTTATCTGTATTACCGATATATAATTCAGGCTGTTGCATCGTTGGCATGTCTAAGAATACCAATGATTGACGTAAGACGTGGTGTGCTAAAACGCCAGAGATGCCAGAAATTGATTGTGACGCAACCAACGCTGGCTTGCCGCCCCAAACACTTTGACCCCAGGGACGAGAAGCAACGTCCAAGGCGTTCTTCAAAGCAGCTGGAATACTACGGTTGTGTTCAGGTGTCACGAAGATGATTGCGTCCTGCGCCGCAACGGCATTCCGGAATTCGGTATATTCAACCGGTGAAGCCTCATCGTAGTCTTGATTGTAAAGTGGTAACTTAGCGATATTTAAGTACGTTACTTCTGCATCTTCTGGTAAGCCCGCAACGATTGCGTCAGCCACCCCTTTAGAATAAGAATTTTTACGAATGGAACCTACAATTACACCATATTTTGTCATATTTATTAACAGTCCTTTCAAATCAATTTCACTTACTAATAGTAAGTATATCAATAAATCATTAAAGTGCAATCATTTTGATTTCTTTACTTAAAAAAAGAGGACTAGCATCCGCTAATCCCCTTATATCATCGTATTTATGGTTTATCTAAAAAGTCTTGATAGTCCGCTTCGACTTGTTCAACGTAGGCCTCTGACCAGTTAGCCATGGCATCATCAAACTTCGTCGTGCTACCAATGTAACCACGAATCATCGCCGCAGTTGGGCTCTGCGCGTGGGCCTGTGCTAAAATCATCGCACACGTATTGGCGTACGCTGAAAATTGTCCCCAATCCAAAGTCGCAATATCGATTGACTCTTTCATATCACGGAATTGACGCACGTAAAAGCTCTTGTTGGCCATTTGGAAGTAGCCTAAAAAGACATCCGAAGTGGCCTGTAAAATGCGTTGCGAACTGACGATCCGTTGACCTTCGGAAAGTTCGAGGGCTGCCGTCAGAGCTTGTTGGGACTGGCTTCCCACTTTACGGGTCGGTAGCGCCTCCTTGATCTGTAAGACCATGTGGCTGCCGTCCGTACTCGTGAGCAAGACCAAGTAACACAGCGACCCAAAACTCCCCACACCAACACTGTGGCGGATAATATCGGTCACTTCATATTGTGACAACAGTAAAGCGACGTCCGTTCGAACATTGAGCAAATATTCTTGAATCCCATGCTTTAAGCCCCGGTAAGTCTTCTTATCAATGTGTACGGAACGCGGTGCGTTGTCCTTAAACTGGCGCTCACCGCGGCTATTTGTCCAAGTAAACTTACGTACAACTTGTTCAGAATTCCGTTTTTGGGCTTTTTTAACTAAATCCGCAATAAAGTTCGCCGTGTCTTCCGGTTGCCCACCGAAATTCAAAACGGCCTGGACTTCATTGTCCCGGTAGAAACGATCCAACGTCGTTTGGTCAAACATGCGTTTAATTGCTTCGCGGTAACTAGCACTGGCTGTCCGGACGAGTTTGTCGACCTTTTTAGGCTTAAAATTCGAGTTACGGGCGGCTAAAATAATGCTGACGAGCAATCGGCGTAAATCCCATTCCCACGGGTGGACACCCGCTTCGTCAAAGTCGTTAAGGTCAAAGACGAGCCGCCGTTCTGGCGACGCGTAAAACCCGAAGTTACCTAGATGCGCATCACCACAAACAACGGCTGGGATCTCCGTTGACTTTTGATAATCCAAATCATAATCCATCAGTTCCACGGAACCCCGAAAAAAAGCAAACGCGGAAGCTGACATGCGCTCACGGCGCAGTGGCAATAATTCCGGTACTAACATCGCACGAACGTGTTTCAAATACGCGCCCGCGTTACGTTCAACTGGTGTAAACGTTCCTAGCTGGTCAAACGACGTGGTTTGGCGTCGGGCTTTCCCGAGCGCAATTAATTCGGCAACGGTGTGGTGCTGACGAATATGTGTTAAATCAAGTGGTGGCATGCTGTATCAATCCCTTTTATTTTAAACTATTTCCATTATAACGATTTCATTGGTCAAAAAGAACTATCATCATCCTTAACTGCTGTTTAAGATTGTGACGTCCACCACACGATTCTAGTTGACGCACTCATCAAATTAATCTACAATTTAATCAATAGCGATGAAAGCGCTTACTTAACTTGAGGAGGGGTCGTATTATGGCAAATTCAGAAAAAACTTTAGTTCTCGTTAAACCCGATGGGGTCGCTGAAGGACACATCGGAGATATCATTTCTCGTTTAGAACAAAAGGGCTATCAAATTTCCGCCCTGAAAGTCACCACCGCAACTGCCGAACAACTTCAAGCCCACTATGCTGAAAAAGTGGGAAAACCTTACTTTAAAGAGATCGAGACCTACATGATGGAAGGGCCATTAGTTGCCATCATCGTCAGCGGCGCAAGCGTTGTAAAGGCCATCCACCACTTAGCAGGTAATACGCGGCCATCCGATGCACAGCCAGGTTCGATTCGGGGCGACTACGCCCATGATTATCCTGACGGGATTTTGAGAAACATTATTCACACTTCTGACAGCCGTGAAAATGCGCATCACGAAATCGCCATCTGGTTCCCCGAACTAGCCGTATCCTCACGTAAAGGTGAAACTGATTAATAATCCTTGAAATTCTCGGTCACGACCGGGAATTTTTTTGTTTGGCAATTGAACGAAGCTAACCCACAAAGTCACCCAACTAACCGTCCAAACACGTTGCAATCTTCGCCTAATCCCCCCCTGGCTATTATGATTAGGTTAATAAACAAAGGTTGGGGGGACTTGTAATGAACTTAGTACTGGGACCATATATGCACCGATCAAATACCACTGAAACACCTAAGCTTTCGATGTACACTGCGTTAGAACGAATTGATGGCGCCATTCAACTAATTAAGCAAACCGGACTGACTGGTCTAACTAACTCAACGGCGACGTTAGGCCTGAACCTGACCCATTTGATCGGTACCAACGTGATTGTGACTAATGATTTGCGTCACTTCACCATTATTGTCCGAGATCATCGGGACACCTTCACCCTGACCGGTTGTCTTATTCAGGACACTTTTCATAACATCGTCAATCCACTGAAACCCCGGTACTTGATCTCACTCAACCGCCAGCTAATTGATAATAGCGACGATTTAATTGAAACCATCTACAATCAGCTCTAAGCAGGCAAAAAGGCCTTAGTTACCCAACGAGTGGGTAATTAAGGCCTTTCCTATTTCTTCGATTAAAAATTACGATGCCAGTGATTGCGGCGCCGCTACGGGTACCGTCTGTGGTGCGTGCAGGACTTCGTGCGGTAACCGCACTTGTCCGTTGGAATTGTGCTGAGCCGTTTTGTTTTCAACGGCTGGATTGACAACGTAAACACTTGGTGCTGGCTCATGCTTCGGTGCTTCGATCGATTCAAAAACCAACAACGCCCCAAAGGCGACGATTCCCAAACGTAGTAACCAAACGATTTTTTTCATAAAGCGTTCCCCCAAAAACGATTTATTTCATTTTAATGTAACACGGATACCGCTAATTATATTGTAAAACCCCTGACTCTTTTATTATTAATAAGCTTTCCGTTCCAACCACGCACGATTCGTCAGCTTGTTTTCATGAAAACTTAGTAGACTTTAATTTGACATCAGTTGTGATTTATCAAAAATATAAGTAATTAAATTGAAACTGTCTCCCAAACTACCCATTGCAGTAAATAACTGGCAGTACTAATACCCGATTTATTAATAGAATCAGTTTAAAAATAGTCATTGCAACATTTATATCGCTACAACAGCGAGCCTGAGAATACGTGCCTGTGCAACCGGATTCGCATGCTGATCCGCACCGGTTTCAAAGGACATATTCAATATATGAAAATAAAAATAATCCATTCCATTCAAGACGTATACAGGCAAAAAATTCTTGAAAGCATTACAAGCCACATGTACAATATTCTTGTACAAGAATGTAAAAGCAGCGTTTCATTTCTAAAATTCTATCTAACGAAAATCATTTTAATTCAACACGTTAACTAACGTTTTGGCTTAAATTAACTACTTGTCACGAAATTGAAAATGAAACATTCATCAAAAACTACTCGGAGCCTCTCTTAGTGTCACAATTTTTTCCACACCATAAATATAAAGCCAACATTACACATAGCAGTTGATATGCCACCACTTGGTCAAGTCCTTTAAAATCAGCTACAAAGACTACTGTGTAACGAAAGCACAATTCCCATTTTTCATATTTGAGGAGGTGGAAACTAATGTTATTTACGGTCTTGTTCACTTTTGCATTGATTTTATTCGTCATACTAATACATCTTTTAAATGATTTAAAAAGGTTCATCAAAAAAGATGAAGTTTACTTTTTTGGCTTATTTATAAAGAAACAGGCCAAGCGAAAAACTCAGTGGAAAATTAAGTTTACTGCTTTAAGCGAGTTTGCAAATAGTTCACGACGCAATAAGATCTTGTGTTGGTTGGAGCTTTCAATCTTTGGTATAGGATATTTTGGTGGCATTCTTCTGTTTGTGATAAGTTTTATTTTTTTGTTAGGACCAATCTGGTGGATGTTTTGTTTACTGACTTTTACACTTCCTGGTCCCATTCTTTTAATACTTACGAAACAACTATATGATTTCTGGAAATCTCAACCTATTTGGCAAGAACGTCCAATAAATGAGCAACCTTTTTTATTACCAAATGTAAAAGATCATAAGCGTCTTAGAAATCTATGGTTACAAATTATGATCCTTCTATATTTGATACTTTTTTTAGGAATTTACTACAATTTTTCTGTGATATAATGATTCACTTTAGTTAATATGATCACTGATACTTCATCTAAATAATATTTTTTAAAAAACCGACCAACACCAAGTATCGTGCAAAGGTGTTGGTCGGTTTTTAATAAGCTATCACGGCTTTAACAGCTAATTAGGTTAGGACATTACTCATCCTCGATTGAGATGATATCTGCCTCCTGATGACTTTTATTTTTTTCATTGCCGAACTTATAAGCTAGTCCAACGCTATCCACAACTTCTTGCATATATTGTTTACCGGACTTTTTATCAGTAATCAGAAGTTTCCAGGTAGTACGTAATTCACCACCTTCGATATATTTATGCAAATAATCTTCAGTTATTCGCTTACCTTTGTGACCAGTAGCGATTCGGACAGAATTATTATTTCGGTTTATACCGTTTACGTGAAACCGCGATGTGAAATCTTTTTTTGAATCTATATCAACGCCGCCACGTTTTAACTGAGTATAGTCTTTGGAGTAGCTGTCTTGCCGTAGCCCGTTGAACCCGGCATAATCTGAAACGGCAGAAACATCGGATCTTACTGAATTGACTTGATAATCGAAATCATCCATTCTAGTACCAGCTTTGATTGTCAGAGTTACCGTGGATGGTGCGGTGAACATCCAATCATTGGCATATTGTTTTTCTATTCCGTATTCTGTGAATATTGTGATTTCTCTGCCGTCGTAGGGGAAATAATGACGTGCCTTTAGTGTCTTGAATCGATGTTTCAATTTGGTATCTCTAATTGCCACCGTTGCTTGATCAGCTATTGAAGCAGTCCTATTTTTCTGTGCTTTAAAGAAGATTTTAGGCTTGCAGCTGGTCAAAATTGAAACGGTTGTAAACCCAGATACTACAAAAAGTGCCATAGTTATTCTTTTCATGGATTCTCCCCCTCGTCTAAAGTGTCATCGGAACTGTTTTTTCGGTTCTAATGACACTTTAACAAAGTATTCTTTCAGCCCAGTAAATCTATTGTATTAGTTCTGTAAACATTTATCAGATCATAAAAGAGCAGCGAACCCTTTGACTATCAACGTTGGTAGCAGGATTGCTATTTTTGTATTTCATTTATAGGCCCAGTTTATTCACGAAAAATAGTAGATAATAATCGAACAGCCATGCTTCTCTGACCATAGTCCTATCCACTATTTCAGCAATCAGATCCTCCCATAAAGCCTCATTTTTCCCTACTAATGGCTGGCAGACAGTAAAAAAAGCGCTATTGTTAATGTGAAATATAATAAACATTGAACCTATACATTTCCCAAGCAATTAGAGTGATGTACATTATGTCATACATCTTGAAAACAATACTGCTAACCTGTAAAATATCTTGGTGTAATAGAGTTTTTACGAAATCAATCTGTATACTTAGATAAACAATAATTAGTTATATGAACTAATATTAAGAGCTGAATTTTTTTGAATCCCAGTAAGTAGATTCCAAACACCTATTCATCAAAAGTTGTTACGAGTGTTCATAATGATTGCAAATTCTTTTAGAGAATTTTGCTTACCTGAGGAGATGACAACAAGTGATATTTACATTTTTTGTAATTACATTCTTGGCTTTGTCTTTTTTAGCAATATCTCTATTTTTAAAAATAAAAAGTTTTACCATGAAAGATGAAACGTATTTTTTCGGAATATACATGAAAAAAAGTCTAGATAAAAAGAGTCGAGCAAAAATTCGAACGAAACTAATACAAGATTTCGCTAATAGTTCACACCGTAATAAAGTCCTGTGTTTGATAGAGCTTATTATCATTATAATTTGCAATGGCGGCGGCATAGTATTATTTTTAATCAATTTATTCTTTCATCTTGACCGGGTATGGCTAGTGATTTGTATCGGTGTACTCATTACTTTCTTTCCATTCGCAATACTATTGCAATCTCAATTATATTCCTTTTGGAAATCACAGCCTATTTGGAAAGAGCAACCAGTAGACAAGCAACAATTCCTGTTACCTAATCAAATGGACTATAAGCGAATACAAAGATACTGGCTTCAATTGACTTTTATTCTTTATATTCTTGCTTTTTTAGTCTTTTATTTACTTCTTCGTTGATATAAAAGGTCTTTGCAAGAACTATAGAATTGCCTTGTATACCTAGCAGGCACGAAGGTAACTTATTTTAATACATTCTCAACTTTCCAAATCATTACTGAAATTTATCATATTGTTATATATTAAAACATCAAGAATCTTTAAGATAAGCTTTGAAATATTTTTTCTGCTTCCTCTACAAGGCCAGCCAACGCAGCAGCCCCAAGAGCATAAAATTCACCAACTAAGATAATGATTGCCAAAGCAAAACACATTCCAATTGTAAATTCCCATGACAAAGTAAGTACTGGTTCCGGTTTGGGCTTAGGCTTTGGAAAGTTATCCTTGGGTTCACTTCTAAAAACAGATTCAATTTCAATGGTAAGAGTCTCATCCAAATCTCCAATATCAATTTTGTAAACGTAAAACTTCATTGTAAAGCCTACGCCACCATCTTTATAACCATTAAAGTCAATTTCAACATTTCCGCGTTTGATTTTTTCAGTAATTCCCCACTGATCCAACCCTGATAAAGTCAAATGACCAATGTTTTCTGGAAACCCACCTTGTACATTTAACAGCTCTGTGAAGTCGGCCTCTGGAACTTTCCCATTTGAAATAGTAAGAACTGAATTACTATTCTTATTAGCAAGTTCATGTGTAGCTTTATAGATCATTTTTACGCGTCCAAGGTCCTGAACGTATCTGCCGTCCATCGTCAGGTTAGTATTATTAAAAATGTATTCCAAGGCATCATTTGCATCAACTTGTGCTGTTTTGACAAATTCGCCTTTACCAACTCCCGTGTCACGACCAGAAGAGGCGACTTGGTCAATTCCCACACCTGACCCAGTAGTATATTCAATGAACTGGTCAAAGCACCAGTGCTTTGGCATTGGAAATCCTAGATTCCCGCTCCACCCATACGACATACTGGCAACGTAGAAATAATCAATACCCATTCCCTCTGCTGCATGGCGACACATATTACGAGTACCATATAACCCCGTTTTATATCCTAAATCATCTAAAGCGGCCCGTACTGCTTGTAAATAGGCAATAACGGTTCCTTCAATATCTCCATCCTGAAGATCTAGGTCCGCAGCGAAATAGATTGGTGTGCCCGTTGGGAAACCAAGACGTCGAGCTGCATTTGCCGCATAGTACGCATCTTTTCTCCCATTTTCTTCGGTAAAATACGATTCCTCAGAACCACCATCCTCATAAATTGGAACGATAGAAAAGCCTGCATCCGTTAGTTTTTCAATCTCGTCATCTGTCAAAAATTTGTTGTTATGTTTACTTGGATCACCCACCGTGCCTGTCAGATAACGTCCAACAATCGAAAATCCCGAATTATATAGTCACTTAATCATTGCTGAATCAGTCAACTGAGTAGCAGTATCAAACGCGATAGAATCGCGAGTCGTATCACCATTACTCGTTAGTAATCCTTTAATGACACGCAGGTCAACAGTGCTTGGATAATCATTGCTACCAAGGCTACCCGCTGGTAAAACCATAAACTTACGAAGCTTTTCAATCTCACTTGCAACGGCCGCGGAAAAGTCACCATCTTGGTAAAATACCGGCATCCTTGACCATCAATGCTATATAAAAACTAAAATTAATCAACGATGTCCATGTAACAAAAAAAAGGCAATCAAAACGGGATTCCGCTTTTACAAGCGACGTGTTAATTGGGCACAGTAACAGCAAATAAAAAAGACGCCTTAACAGACGTCTTTTTATTCGGCCGTTGTCACTTCAGCCAATTTTTGATCTAAATATTTTTTTAACGCTGCTTGTGGATGGAAACCGACGACCTTTTCAGCCGGCTTACCATTCTTAAAAACAACGAGGGCCGGAATACTCATGATTTCAAACTTTTCCGCAATTTCCTGGTACTGGTCAACGTCCAGGGAGGCGAATTTAATTTTTCCGTCATAGTCTTCATCTAGCGCTTCTAAGGCTGGCGTCTGCATCTTGCAAGGGCCACACCAATCCGCCCAGAAATCAACCACCGTTAACGCCGTCCCGTCGGCCACCGTTTCAAAGGTGGTCGCGTCTACTGGTTCAATCATATTTAAAGATCCTCACTTCAATTAATTTTACGTCTTATCATAGCATGTTTTGACCACTCATCACGTTCTAAAAGCCTGAACCCCGGTCACTAATAAAGCGCATAACGGTGTTCGTTCATTCAAAAATTCGATATAATAGCGTTATAGAAACGATATATCTTAAGGAAGTGCTTATTTTGTCTGAACAAACAATTAATTCCGAACAAGAAACGAAACTAGTGGCCTCGGTTGCTGCTAAACAACTTGGCATCAAGGCAGTCACCTTGCGCAAATACAGTACGTTAGTCGAAAAACAGCTCAATGATGAGACCCGTTTCAGAACAACTGATAGCAGTCACCGCCTGTACAACCAGGCAGACCTCGCAACCTTTAAGGCAGCTATTGAACTCACTGAACAAGGTGCAACGCTAGCCAACGCTTTAGACCAAACCTTCAACGAACACGGAACGCAACCAGTCAGCGAAGCTACCATAGAAGAAACGGTGACCCCTGCCGCAAAACCCACTAAGCCTGAACAACCCGCAGCGACCCAACCAAGTGGTCCAAGTAACGCCGAACTGGCCAAGCAACAAGAAATTATCATTCGCCGATTAGATTCCCTCAACTACCGGCTCAACCTCGTGTTGGACCGCCTAGACGATCAGGCGGCCAAGCAACGGGCCGCTAAACCGTGGTGGCAATTCTGGAACTAATTATTCCTTAATTATCCGACTCTGCTCAAAACGGACTTACTATTGTTATTACTATCGGATAATCGGAGGTTGTCACTGATGATATCGGTCGTGAAGGTGGCCTTAACCGGTGATTTTCCGGTCTTAGGCCACGGACGGTCCGGGACAATTGCGTCTTTTGCAAGTGTTCCGGGCGAGGGCCTAGACCGCTTTCCAGGCTAGGCCCGGTCCCACGACCGCATGTCATCAGTGGCAACCGGACTATTAATTTGTATTAATCCAGATATTAATATAACCGTAATTAATCCCAAATTTCATTTTCAACTTTTAGACAAAAAAATAAAGTACCGGATCACTATGGCGGTTTGTGATCCCGGTACTTTATTTTTTTACGCTACTTAGTTGCAGCTAAATGCTTTTCGTAAGAAGCTTTAATTTCATTAATTAAGTCGTCATCCTTTAAACCAGTCGTTTCGCGGATAACTTGTTCGATTGGTTCGTCTTTCAACATTTCTTGTAACTTAACGCTTTCACTATCGTTAGGGTAGTTGAAGAAGAACATTTCACCAACCGTATCAATGAGGGCACTGTAGTCGCGACCACGGTCCTTCAATTCGCGAATTGGGCGGATGAAGCGTTCGTCATAACCAAGTTTCCGAATTGGGGTCCGGCCAACCCGTTCGATATCATCTGAGATATATGGGTTTTCAAACCGGCTCAAAATCTTCTTTTGGTAAGCGTGGTGAACTTCAGGATCGAAGCCCCACTTTTGAATCAACAAGTCCCCAGTTTCGCCTAAGACGCGCTTAGCTTGGTCAACCACGCTGTCGTCTTTAACGGCTTCACCAATGGTCTTGTAGCCCTTGATGTTACCAGTGTAAGCAACGGTGGCGTGACCAGTGTTAACGGAGAATAACTTACGTTCGATATATGGTTCCAAATCGTCCGCATAGTCGACACCTTTCAATTGAATCTTAGGGTTCTTCATTTGTGACTTGTCGATAACCCATTCTTTGAATGGTTCAACGGAAACAAACAATGGATCGTCATGCTTTTGAAGTGGCACGATCCGGTCAACAGCGGCGTTTGGGAACCCGGCGTTTTCGTCGGCCCAAGCTTGTTCGCTATCGTCTAAGGATTCGTAAACTGACTTCTTCAATGATTGGCTCCCACCAATCATGTTTTCACACGCAATAATGTCAATTGGAGTCGTATTGTTGTTAGCATGCCGTAACTTTAACCCGTCGGCAATGAGTGGCGCGATGAACTTCAAGATCTTTGGCCCAATCGCGGTCGTAACCATGTCAGCTTGGGCAATTTCTTCAGCAACTGCCTTAGGATCTTTGCCGTTGTTAATCCCCTTTACATCGTGAACTTCAATATGCTTTTGACCTTCTGCAGCCAATTCAATGGTGTAACCATTGCGTTTATTTAATTCATCGATCAAAGTTTCGTTAACGTCAACGAAAGTGATCTTAAAGCCGTTGTCAGCCAAGGTTTCGCCAATGAAGCCCCGACCAATATTACCTGCGCCAAAATGTACGTCTAACATTCTAATCAACTTCCTTTAATAGATTTATGATTTCATCTTCAGATTGAGCGTCCGCTAATTTCGCCACGTTGGCGACATCGCTGCAGTATATGGCAATCTGAGATAAGAGGTTCAAGTGTTCACCGTTCAACCCGGCAATTCCGAAGATAACTGTGACGGTCTTGTCATCATCGTTATTGCCTGGGTCTCCCCAGCTAACACCCATTGGTACTTGGACCACTGAAATACCGGTCTTTTTAATGTGTTTCATGCCATCTTCAGTACCATGGGGGATGGCAATGAAATTACCCATATAAACAGAAACATCCTTGTTACGCGCTTGCATCGCGTCAATATATTCAGGCTCGACACAGCCGCCATCGACCAAAAGTTGACCGGCTAAGCGGATGCCTTCTTCTTGCGTTGCTACTTGTTGGTTCAACGCAATCATTTTTTTATCTAAAGCTTCCATTCTATTCACCTACTCTATTTCGTTAGTTCGTTCAAAAAGGCTTTGCTAATTAACTGATATAGTTGTTGGCGATCACCGGTCATAAAAGTCTGGGTGTTATCCAAACTCTCAATGACTAACGCACTCAACTTACCCATCAAACGATTTTCAAAGTCGCTGATGTTTTCGGGACCGAGCATCAACACAATTCGTTGAAGCCGAATCTCGCTTTGATCCATACTCTTAAAGGTGATTGGCTGATCCAGTTCAAAGATGGCACAATACGGAGCGGTCACCTGTTGACTTAACGTGTGCACTAGCGCCAGGTTGGTGTTAGGGATACCAACCGGTGCTCTACTCAAACGATGTAACAACCGCCCCGCAACTTCTAGGGGGTCGTGTATCAAATTCGAATCGATATGCTTGGTGATCTTAACTAAGGTCTCCGCAATGGTTTCACGATCGTTTCTAATGGGGGTGATCGTAAACCGATTCAGAATTTGTTTAGCGATTGTCATTCGTTGATACACGGTATCAAAGTCCAGATTCGTCGTCGTCTCATCAACGGCCGGTGCTTCAACCGCCAGCGTACTTGGATAATACTGGTGGATGTATTCACGTAGCGAACTGACTTCATTTTCAAGTAACAACGGGCTGACCACCCGGTAGTTCAACTTGAACCCGGGCAGCGTCGTCGTCGAGAGAATCATGTCAAATCCTTGTAAGTTGATTTGACCAAGGTTCCCAATTCGAGCGACTTCAATGGTGGTAATCTCTGGGACTAAGCGTGCCAAACGGGTCTTTAAGATCCGGGCGGTCGTCATCCCATTCGGACAGAGTACCAACACCTTTAAGGCTTGGTGACTTAATTGTTGTTCATACGTACTGGCGAAGTGAATCAACAAGTACGTTAATTCATCCGCTTTAAAATCTTGATCCGGGAACGTGCTGGCAAAACTCCGCACGACCGCCGAATATAGCTTCGGGTACTGTTCGCGAACTTCTTGCAGTTCTGGACTTGGTGGCACCGGACCATTAACACCGTTACGTTGCAACGCAATTTGCATGTGCGCCGTCAGGTTATTCAGTAACCGATCATCGGTCCCAAACGACCAATTAAAGTGATGGGCAACCGCGTCGATTAACTTCTTTACCCGATAAGTGAGTTGCAAATCGTAGTTCGATAACGAAGCGTCTTGGTCAATACGGAACGTTAATCCCTTAATCTGCTGGGCTAGAAAATCAATTTCCGCACCCGTGATAACGGCTTTAACGTCCGCTGGCAACTGAGTCATGATGGCAAGCGCAATGCGCTGATATTTGAGAAAGTCATCGCGATTGATGCCCCGTAAATACGTGACGCGCTTATGACTCTTCAACCGCATGACCCCGGTCGTCAAGGTAATGATCAGTTGTTGCAACTGACCATCCGGTACCGACGCAAAGTACTTCTTTTTTAAATCCCGAACGGCATGGTAACAAATCAATAACGTGCCGGCATCTAATAAGTTCAAGAAGTACGATTGTTCATCGCTGGCCGATACAGCCAAGCCCTGATTGAGTTTGCCGATTGTCTTGAAAAACTCGTAATCATTAATTTCATTATTCAAGATCGTGGCAAACAGATTCCGAATATTACCTTCCGTGCCCGCAACTTGAATGCCGCGGGACTTTAACCGCTCAATTGATAAATCATAATCGTCAAACGGTGTGCCTAGCGTGGTCAAATCGTTAGAAATGGTCGCCACGCTGACATCAAAATCAATCGCCAATTCTTTTAATTTCATTGACCGGTCTGACATGAGAATCCGACAAGCTAACGCATTTTGACGCGTCTGCGAATCAAATGCTGGTGCAATTTCGTGTCCCGCCGTTAGCTGACTTTTAAACTCAGCTAAGGCCGCTTCTGCCCCGGTTAGTTGAAACCGGTGCGTCACGTTAACTACCTTCAAGCCGGCATTTTCTAAGACCAGCTCTAAGTTACTAAACTCGCGGTAAATTGTCCGCCGGCTACTGTTGAGACCGGTTTCAATCTGGCCCATTGAAAGGCCACTGGGATTTGCTAACAACAATTGTAATAATTCGTCTTGACGCTGCGTGAACTTAACCATGGAGCCACCTCATACAATAACAGTATTTATATCGATTTATTTCAATCCTGATACTATTTTATCATATTTAGGTGAGCTCAAAAGATCATCAGTGACTAGTATTTGAACTTGCGTGTAACGAGTCCGTAAGTTCTTAGCAGCTTCTGGGCTAGAAACAACTAACAGACTGTTGGCATCGGCTAATTCATCAATACCTAAGTTCTTAACATTAACTTGTTTATTGGCTTTCTTAATGCGATCCTTCATCAATGATGTTGCCATCGTTGCCGTACCAAGATGACCATCGTGGTGAACAAAGACAATTTCATCAACAACTGATAAATTCAAACCAGCTGGTAAATCGCTTGCGTCATCACTCGGCGCTGCGGGCGCTTCAGAAGCTGGTGCTGGTTCAGCACTGACTTGATCACGCGCTTTTAAGTTCACAACAATTTGGTCGTACTTTGGACTGCTTAAGAAATTATCAACGGATAACCGGAGGGCGTGTGGTGCTTTTTGAGTAGCCCGGTCAGCTAATTCGTTTTGTGTAATGACTAATAAGCCTGGTTCATCTTTCAAATTACTGATAGCCGTGTTGGTAACGGACATGTTGATGCCGGCCTTCTTGACCTTGTCACGGAGTAAGGAAGCACCCATTGCGGATGAACCCATCCCAGCATCACAGGCGAAGATGATGTGATCAACGTCTTTATAAGAAGCAATCACGTCAGCTGGTTCAGCATTGCTGCCTTCAGCAGTTTCGGCATTACCATTCTTCATTGCGCTCATTTGACCTTGGGCAGTAGCTAAGTCAGCGGTTGCGCCGGACTTGTCACGCTTCAAGATGATTGCGGCAACGATGAAGGAAGCTAAGGTTGCTAAGGTAACCCCTACAAGTAACCCGATATAGTTTGGTAAACTCTTTGGTGACATTAATAATAATGAAATAATCGAACCAGGTGATGGGGTTGAACGCAAACCAACGTTTAAAATACTGAAGGTTGCAGTCCCAGTAACACCACCGGCGATAACGGCCAAGAACAATGCTGGCTTCATTAATACATATGGGAAGTAAATTTCATGAATCCCACCGAAGAAGTGAATGATGATTGCACTTGGTGCGGAAGCCTTGGCAGTACCCTTACCGAATAAGGCGAAGGCTAACAGAATTCCAAGACCTGGACCTGGATCTGGTTCAAGTAAGAACAGGATTGACTTACCGGCACTGGCTGCAGCTTGAATCCCAAGCGGCGTCAAGATACCTTGGTTAATCGCGTTGTTCAAGAACAAAATCTTAGCTGGTTCAATGAAGACGTTTGCTAATGGTAATAACTTCATCTTAATGATCCAGTTAACACCGGCGGCCATTAAGGCGCTTGCGCCGGTAACCACTGGACCGATGGCAAAGTAACCAACGATTGCTAACAACATCCCAATAATCCCAGCTGAGAAGTTGTTGACTAACATTTCGAAACCACTCTTGATCTTATCGGAAACGGCGTCATCCCATTTCTTGATGACCCAGCCACCTAAAGGACCCATAATCATGGCACCGATAAACATTGGAATGCTTGAACCAACGATGACACCCATCGTTGCGATGGCCCCAACGACCCCGCCACGATGCCCGGCAATCATACTCCCACCGGTAAAGGCAATTAATAATGGCAATAAATAATGAACCATTGGCTGAATCATCTTTGCTAATCCAGCGTTTGGCCACCAACCACCGGCCATAAAGATCGCGGTAATTAGCCCCCAAGCGATGAAGGCCCCGATGTTCGGCATAACCATGTTACTTAAGGCACTCCCAAATTTTTGAACGCGCGCCTTGAGACCCACTTTTTTCTTTGCAGCGGGAGCGGTTGGCGTTGCATTTGTATTTACATTTTCACTCATCTGATAAAGCTCCTTCCTTTTTCTTAACGTCTCTATCATATCGGGACGGGAAAACGGTTTCAAGAAGTTCTAGGCAGACCCTTGGCACACCAAACTGTGCCACAATTAAACTCAACCATTCACAAGTGACAAAGTTGGCACAAAATGTAAGAATGGCCTTTTATAGGTAATGAAAGCCCTTATTATTCATAAATTTCGTTCCTCATGATTACGCTTTCACAAGCGAATTATCACAAAAATCACTGATTTTGCTGTTATTTTTCACTTACTGCGTTAGTCCCGCCACGTCCATCCCTGATGTCACCCCCCCGTTTTGCCGTTGAAATTCATTTTCAGACTCCTATACTGGAATTACCAAGGGGGAATTATCCAATGAAGAAAGATTCTGATTGTACTGAAATATTAGTCGGGAAAGCCGCCAGCATGGACGGTTCAACGATCGTTGCTCGTAATGAAGATGGTTACGGTCCGATCAACCCCATTAAATTCGTGGTTCACGCCGCTAAGGACCAGTCCAACGCGACCTACCATTCCGTAACGACCGGTGTGACGGTGCCACTACCAGACCACGCTTATCGTTACACGGCAACGCCACAAGCAGATCAAAGTGACGGCCAATATGAAGAAGCCGGAATCAACGAACTAAACGTCGGCATGAGTGCCACTGAAACTACGGCAACGAACGTCCGCGTACTCGGCTACGACCCGTTAGTCCACGACGGTGTGGACGAAGAAGCCATGGTCACTTTAGTATTACCCTACATTAAAAGTGCTAAGGAAGGTGTTCAGCGTTTAGGGGCCCTCCTTGAAAAATACGGTACGGGCGAAAGCAACAGTATCGCCTTCAACGACCAGAATGATATCTGGATCCTCGAAACGGCCGGTGGTCACCGTTGGGGCGCCGTGCGCGTTCCCGATGACACTTACGCCATCGTTCCTAACCAAACCGTTGTTCAAGAAATGGACCTGAGTGATACTGATAACTTTCTTGGGGCCAGTGATTTAGCTGAATTCGTCGAAAAGAACCATTTAAACCCTAATCCCGGCCACTTTAACTTCCGCGAAATTTTCGGTACGCAGAGTGAAGCCGACGCCTATTACAACACGCCCCGGACATGGTACGGTCAAAAGTTGTTCAATCCTGAAATTGAACAACAACCAACCGACCAAGACATGCCAATGTTCCGGCAACCTAGCAAAAAGCTTGCGATTGAAGACGTTCAGTTCTTCTTGTCATCCCATTACAACGGCACCCCGTACGATCCATTCGGCACCTTTGCTTCTGGTGATCAACGGGAACAAAAACGTTACCGTTCAATCGCAATGGACCGTAACCAGTGTTCATCGATTTTGCAAATTCGCAACGACGTTCCCGCAGAACAAGCTGCGATTCAATGGGTTGCCATGGGCTTCTTTGCCTACGCACCATACGTTCCATTCTTTACTAATATCAAGGACACACCGCTTGATTACCAAAATACAACGGCTAACGTCGACGTTAACAACGTTTACTGGTTGTCCAAGACCTTGTCAGTGCTCATCGAACCCCACTGGCACGAATTTGCTGAAACCGTCAACGCTTACAAAGACGGTTGCCAATCCTTCGCCCGCGAACAAGTTGCCAAAGCCGACGCCACAATTACTGGCGATGCGACCGACTTTTTGACTAAAGCCAACGCTGCAACAGCCGGCGAAATTTCCAAACGGACTCACACCTTGTTCGACCAACTGGTTAAGCAAGGACTACTCCTTTCCGCAACGACTTGGGAAAAGGGCCAGAACCTGTAGAACACATTTTAAAAATCAAAGAAGCACTGCAGAATTCCTGCAATGCTTCTTTTTTAGTACCATCTAATTGGTGTCTTTACTTTTATAACATGATTGCTGCGCCATTGGGATCTGGTGTCAAAATAAACCAGATCATGCCAATCACAATTAGAGCTAACCCTAAGCTCGCAATGATGATCAATTGAGGCTGATGACGTCGAATACCAAGTCCCCCGATAGCAATCAGTGCCACAATCAATATTAATAGTATGCCTGTTACTCCGATGTTCCCCACCCCGACTTCTTTTGCTACTTTAATTTTAGCGGTTACGCACGGCATTTAGCAAGACAGACGATGGGTATTTATGCGTAAATTAATGATTCGGCGTTGATAATTAGAACTATAATTATAATGATATTAATATTTGGAGGGGATCACATGCATCAATTGGTGAAAGAACTCGCACTAACAACGGCGCTCATGGGAGTCGGCGTTGTTGGTCTTAACCAACAGCCAGTATCGGCACAAGCCGCAGTTAAGACCCATAAAGTGAAAAGTATACCTAAGAAGTTTCGGGGAACTTGGTATCAGACCGTCAAGGGGAAGACGTATAAACTCAAAGTGTCAGCTAAACGCTTTGGTATTTCCAAGTACCGACATGCTCAAGTTCCAGACGGTGATGTTGCCGGAAGTGAGCGGTACTTTACACCACTCAAAGTCACTCACGCTAAACCAAATACCCTTTACCTAATAAACTTTTCAGGTGCCCAAGCCCTTCGCCAAACGACAATTAAACATCATAAAGTTTTAATTGAGTATGACCAGCAAGAACATGGTTATCAGCTGAATACATGGACAAGGGCTAAGAAGAGTTCCGCTCAAAAGTCATGGGCTACTGCTAGCCCTGGTGGATTAATGTACAGCGTAAAAGTTATGAAGAAAAACCGAAATTCATACGCCAAGGTCAACCCCTACATTAAGAAATACTTTGGCAAAGCCGTCAAAAAGAAAGTTCTGCGTGGATCCGGAAAAATGAAGCACGTTAAAATTACGTATTACAATATCATTAAATACGATTCTTATATCAGATAACTAAGCTAGATCACCTTCCCAAGTAATTAATTTTTAATTCGACATTTAGCGCTATAATTATAAAGTTATTTATAATTGGAGGGGATCACATGCACAAACTTGTTAAAGAACTCGCTCTTACAACTGCACTCATGGGAGTTGGCGTTATTAGCCTTAGTCAACAGCCAATCTCAGCACAAGCCGCAGTTAAGACTCACAAGCTGAAAAGTATACCAAAAAGGTTTCGGGGAACTTGGTATCAAACTTCTAAGGGAAAAACGTACAAGCTCAAAGTGTCAGCTAAGCGCTTTGGTATTTCTAAATACCGACATACTCGCGATAAAAATAGTGCGGCTTATAGCAGTGAACAATACTTCACGCCTTATAAAGTTACTGGCGCTAAGTCTAATACCTTATACTTAGTCAACGGCGTTGGTGGTAAAACGGTGCGGCAAACTACGATTAAGCACCATAAGGCTTTAATTTATTACAATGAACAGGAACACGGCAACTCCGTATATACTTTGACTAAATCCAAAAAGAGTTCCGTTCAAAAGTCTTGGGGCGCTGGGAACCCATACGGAATGAGCGTTACTAGCGTTAAAACCGCTAAACAGAACCGTCGCGATTTTGCTAAGATCAATCCGTATATCAAAAAATACTTTGGCAAAGTCGTTAAGAAAAAGTCCATGCATGGGAACGGTCCATATAAACACATCAATGTAACTTATTACACTTTCATCAAAGACCCGATGAAATTAAAATAAACAAATTGTCCAGGAAACTTGTAAAAGTTTTCTGGCATTTTTTTGCAGTTACGGGGTAGTATTCTGTTCTGAGCTTACCTATAACTGATTCATCAACTATCAAGCCACCATCCAATGACGTTAACTCATTAGAAGTTAATGATGTAAACATAACTTTTAGAGTTATAATTATAATGTTATTTATATTGGAGGGGATCACATGCACAAACTTGTTAAAGAACTCGCTCTTACGACTGCGCTCATGGGAGTTGGCGTTATTGGCCTTAGCCAACAGCCAATCTCAGCACAAGCCGCAGTTAAAACTCACAAGCTGAAAAGTATACCAAAGAAATTTCGGGGCACTTGGTATCAAACCATCAAGGGGAAGACATCTAAGATTAAGGTATCTGCCAAAAAATTTGGTACCTCTAAGTATCGACATACGCGCAATAAAAACAGTTACACTTATAGCAGTGAACAATATTTCACTCCTTATAAAGTCACCGGTGCTAAGTCTAATACCTTATACTTAGTCAATGGCAGCGGTGGCCAAACCGTTCGCCAAACTACGGTTAAACATCACAAAGTTCTGATTAGTTTTAATGAACAAGCACACAGTGATCGTTTAAATACATGGACAAAATCCAAAAAATCTTCTGTCCAAAAATCTTGGCAATCTTCTAGCCCATTTGGCCTTAACCTAGCTACTGTCAAGCCTGCTAAACAAGGTAAGAAAGAGTTTGCTAAGGTTAATCCTTATATTAAGAAATATCTTGGCAAAGCCACTAAGAAAAAGACAATGCACGGCTGGGGTAAAGCGAAACATATTAAGGTTACCTATTACACTGCTGCAAAAAATCTTAATGCCCTAAAATAAACGACAAAATGGTCCAGCAACTTTTACGAGTTGCCGGACTTTTTTATTAACTGCTAAAATTTAATACTTTTGCTTAGCTTGCTCGGAACTGTTTCATCAGTCATTCGAATTTTTCAAGACAAACGATTAACCAGTCATTAGAAGTTAATGATTCCAAGATAACTATTAGCGTTATACTTATAAAGTTATTTATAACTGGAGGGGATCACATGCACAAACTTGTTAAAGAACTCGCGCTTACGACTGCGCTCATGGGGATTGGCGTTATTGGCCTTAACCAGCAACCGGTATCGGCACAAGCTGCAATTAAGACTCACAAACTAAAGAGTATGCCGAAGAAATTTCGGGGAACTTGGTATCAAAAAGCCAAGGGAAAAACGTACAAAATTAAGGTATCCGCTAAACGCTTTGGTAACTCTAAATACCGGCACACGCGCGATGAAAACAGTTATACTGCTATCAGTGAAAAATACTTCACGCCTTATAAAGTTACTGGTGCCAAGTCTAACACCCTTTACTTTGCCCATGGCAGCGGTGGTGAGACAGTCCGTCAAACGACGATTAAACATCATAAGGTCCTAATTGCTTACAATGAAGAAGAACATTACTATTCCTTCAATATTTGGTCCAAATCCAAGAAAGGAATTGGCCAAAAGTCTTGGTGGATTTCTAACCCATTCGGGATGGATGTTACTAGCATAAAAGCTGCTAAAAAGAACCGCCGCGATTATGCTAAAATCAATTCGTATATTAAGAAGTACCTCGGCAAGGCCGTCAAAAAGACGTCCTTACATGGGCCAGGTAAACTCAAGCACATCAAAGTGACTTACTACACTGCTCTAAAGCCGATCGTCAACTTGAAGTAAAAAAATCGTCCAGCAACTTTTCTAAGTTACCGGACGATTTTCTATTCTGCTAAAGTTTAGTATTTTTTGCTTAACTTACTTGCAGCCGCTTCATCAATCACAACGGTTACGTTCGGATGGTTTTGCAAGATACTTGCTGGTAAGTCAACGGTGTCAGGACCTTCGATCATGCCTTTAACGGCATCGGCCTTGTTTTCACCAAAGGCTTCAAGCAATAAGTGCTTGCTCTTCATGATGGAAGCTAAGCCCATTGAGAAGGCTTGCTTAGGAACATCGTTTTCGCTAGCGAAGAAGCGTGAGTTTGCTTCGATCGTTGATTCCGTTAAATCAACCACGTGGGTTGTAACGTCGCGCGAAGTACCTGGTTCGTTAAAGCCAATGTGACCGTTACGGCCAAGGCCTAAAATTTGTAAGTCAATTGGGTGTTCGTCAATAACTTTATCATAACGTTTTACTTCTGCTTCTGGGTCTGAAGCTAAACCATTTGGTAAAAATGATTCCTTGAATGGCTTGTCGTTAAATAAGTTTGTTTGCATGAAGTACTTGTAGCTTTGTTCGTTGTCTGGTGCAATACCAACATATTCGTCCAAGTTAACAGACGTGCAGTTACTGAAATCTAAATCACTCTTGATGATTTCCTTGTAAGTCGTGATAGGAGTTGAACCAGTTGCCAACCCAAATACTTTTGCCCCATTGTCCAGAGCATCCTTAAATACTTTGTATCCTTCTTTGCCGCCGGCAGCTTGATCCTTTACTACGATAACTTTCATAATTAACTGACTCCCTCTTTGTTTGGTATAGTCCAATTGTATATTGGTCTAGACTAAAATTCAAGGGGTTTGCTTCAAATAATTGATTTTTTGTTTGATAACGTTCTCATTATTGTCAGTTTCCGTCCTACATTCATAACAAATAAATTGTATTTTCTAATTATTTTGCCTATACTTAACTTGTTCGTAACTCCGTAGAGCGTGAGAAACTCTACGACTAGCCAAGGCCTGGAAAGCTATTGGCTATTTTTTTGGCCTTTTTTCTATTTCCACTTATTGTTCGGTCACTAAAAAAAGAGGTTGCTTGCAATTTTTCATCTCAAGCGGCCTCTTCTTTCGGCGATTTACTAGAACTTGTAATCTGAAGCAAAAAGGCCACGGATAGACTTCAGCTTAGCTAAACTCATAACTTGTAACTTCTTTACTGAAACCTTCTTAGGTTTTTGCCACATATTATAGTTTTGATACTTGTGACCGTTGATCCGGTACTGATCAGAAGCGTAAATAGTCGGAATCGTATAGCTATTCTTCCCTTTGCGGACTAACTTGATTGTTCCTGAACCCTTCGCAAAGCCATATTTAATTTGAGTTTTACTTAACTTTGGCGTTAACTTTAAAGTCATCGTGCTGCCCTTAACCGTTTGCTTCTTAATCTTATAATTAATGTGCGAAGTTTCAGAGCTAAAGTTACAGATAATCCGTAAATTTTTCTTGCTCGTTTGTAACAAAACCATTCCCCGACGGCTCTTTGTTTCAAGCTTCACCATAACTTTTTTATGACTTTTAAGAATGTTTTTACTGATCTTGTAAGCTTTGGCTTTCTTCTTACTACTCTTTTTTACCGTCTTAGCCTGTGCGGTGACCGGTGCAACGGTACTTGCTAACGGTGCAACCGTCACAGCGGCTAACGTCACGACCCCTAATTTAGTGATCAAATTCATCATACGATCCCCTTTTATAAAAATATTTATTAATCGAATTGATTATTGCGCTAAATCCGGCAAAATACTAGTTCCATTTGTCCCCCATTGAATTTATTTACCATTGCGGTAAACTATTCCCAGAAATTCAAGATAATCGAGGTTTGAGACTATGGAGCCAACTTTTAATAAAATGACGCCCGCAGGCTATCACGCCATTGAACAAGAAATTGAAAGTTTAAAGGGCCAACGCCCCCACCGCATCAAAGTCTTGGCCGCCGCAGCGGCGCTTGGCGACCGTTCAGAAAATGCCGAGTATACGAATGCCAAACGTGATTTAGGACGCTTAGAAAGCCGGTTACGCTTTTTAAACAAGCAGCTCCAATACGCACAGGTCGTTCAGCCGGCAGATAATGACAAACTGGACATTGGCAAGTTTGTGACCATTGAATTCATGGACGATCACGACCAACTTACCTATCAGCTCGTTGGGAAACAAGAAGCTAACTTAGAAGAAAACAAAATCTCCTTCACTTCCCCAATCGGTGCCGCACTCGCAAATCACAGTACGGGTGACGTTGTGACGGTTAGCGCACCGAACGGCAATTACCAAGTTAAAATTATCACCATTAATCGTGGCTAAGCCTTAAAAAAACAGCCACTAAAATAACCCAGCGTTAAAGGTTACAGATTATACTACCGGATTGGCAAGTACGATCTGTGGCCTTTAACGCTGGGTTATCTTTTATACATATTTATTAGGGCTTACACTTAAAACTCTTGGTAAAAGGCCGGATTCTGATTCTTCAACCGACCGTCCGCAGAACTCAGGCCATTGATGGTCGCCATGTCTTCAGCATTGATTTCAAAGTCGAAGATATCGCGATTACCTAATTGCCGCTTAGGCGTAGACGACTTCGGAATTGGTAACGTTCCTAATTGGACTTCCCACCGCAAGATCAATTGACCGACGTTTTTCTGATAACGCGCCGCAATTTCTTTCAAAACTGGATTTTGTAACATTTCACTGGCACGCCCCAGTGGACTCCAGTCCTGCGTCAAAATACCGTGAGCAGCATCGTAGTCGCGTTGAGCCTGCTGATTAAAGTACGGGTGGAGTTCTACTTGGTTGATGACGGGCATCACGCCCGTTTCTTTTTCCAAGCGGTCTAAGTGTTCTGGCAAAAAGTTTGAGACCCCAATTGAACGAACCAACCCCAACTTTTGCGCGTCGATCAACGCCTGCCAAGCTTCAACGTAGTGATCTTCTTTCGGATTTGGCCAGTGGATCAAGTAAAGATCGTAGTAGTCTAATCCAGCCCGATACAGTGATTCCTGAATCGTTTCAATTGCTTGATCATAGGCGTGGTGCCGGCCCGGTAACTTTGAAGAGATAATCAATTCCGAACGTGGCACGGAAGAACGCCGGACCGCCTCACCAACGGCCCCTTCATTTTCGTAATTAAACGCCGTGTCCAACAACCGGTAGCCCCGGTCAATTGCTGAATCAATCACCTGAACACCGTGGGCCCCGTTTAATTTATAAGTTCCAAACCCAACCTTAGGAACGGTCAAACCGTCCCGCAACGTATATGTTTCCAAACTAATGCCACTCCTAACTTATTTCTAATGCTTATCGATCAGCTAACGCATCTTGAATTGCCGTTTCAAAGGCAACTGGCCGCGTTGTGGGGGCGAAGCGATTTAAGACGCGTCCATCCCGCCCAATTAAAAATTTTGTGAAATTCCACTTGATTCGACCGTGGCCAGCCGTCCGTTTTAGATAAGTGAATAACGGATCAGCTTCATCGCCATTGACCAGTACCCGTTTCGTCATCGGGAACGTCACGCCGTAGTGCCGCTGACAATAGTCGTGCGTCTCAGCGTCGTCCGCCTTTTCCTGATGAAATTGGTTCGATGGCAGGCCTAAAATCACTAGTCCCTCACCTTGATAGCGCTGATACAACGTCTCCAAGCCCTTAAATTGTGGTGCCAGGCCACAGTTGCTAGCCGTATTCACAATCAGCAGGACTTTTCCACGGTATTGGGACAACGCCAGGGTCTCACCACTCATTTCAGTTTCCGTAAAATCATAAATCTCCGTCGTCATGGAGCAACCCTCCTAACAAAGTTTACTTTTTTAGCTGCTATTCTTAGTAAACCACATATTCTTGATTTTCTAGTGAAGTTTGCTTTCTAATCGACGGATTTTGATTGCGCTTCCTAAATTTTTCCGTTACACTAATCCTATCATCCACAATAGCAACTGGGGTGCCAACTACGGCTGAGATAATACCCATTGAACCTGAATCTGGACAATGCCAGCGCAGGAAGCAATGCTTTTATTTGGGGAACCATCAATGATGACTTAGCCGTCTACCACCGTTTTGCGTGGTAGGCGTTTTTTGTCGCACGGATGCTGTGGATGAATCAGATACTATGGGAGGTTACACTTGTGAAATGGGTAAAAGATTGGTATTTAAGTGACATTATTTTATTAGCATTAATTGGCGTTTTCTTCGGTATTATTTTCTTAGGGACCAACTATATTTACGATATTTTAACCGCGGTCTTCGCACCGTTAGGCTTGAGCCAAATTCCAAACGAATTGTTGCTCGGGCTCTGGTGCATGCCCGGGATGCTTGCCGGCTACATGCTACGAATCAAAGGAGCTTCAGTCCTCGGCGAGTTTTTGGCATCCGTTGTTGAAATGCTTTTCGGGGGGCAATGGGGCGCCTCAACGATGATCTCAGGTGTCTTACAAGGGGTCGGTTCAGAATTAGGCTTTACGCTGACCCGTTACAAACATTATGACTGGTTAGGTCTAGTTGCGACCGCCGCCACCACGACCATCGTCACTTTTGGTTGGGACTTAGCACGTAGCGGGTACGCCAAGTTACAACTATGGCTACTCCTCCTCTTCTTCGTCGTTCGGTTCTGTTCGATGTTCGTTTTTGGTGGGTTACTGACCCGCGCCATTACGGATTTATTGGACCGTAGCCACGTTCTTAAAAAAACACACACTAACTAATTTTTCGGAGGTCCTTTTACATGGCGACGATTGCGCTTGAAAATTTATCTTATACGTATTCATCGGCGCAGACGCCCATCTTTGAACACGTCACCGCTCAGTTTCCCGCCCACCAGTTCACCTTACTGACGGGGCCTTCTGGGACCGGTAAATCAACGTTACTGCAGTTAATTGCGGGCCTATTGTCGTTGCCAGCTGAACACGGCCAGATTCGTTATGACCAAACGCTTCTCAGCGCCATCCCCGCAACTGACCGCTCTAAGCGCGTCGCCATGATGTTTCAAAATCCTAACCAACAGTTCGCCATGGACACGGTTGAACACGAACTGATCTTCGCGTTAGAGAATCAACAAACCGATCCCCAAATTATCATGCACCGCCTCACGAGCGCCCTCGACTTTGTCGGTATTCGCGACTTGCAAAACCGGCTGCTCAGTCAGTTATCTGGTGGTGAAAAACAAAAAGTCGCCTTAGCGGTCATCGTTGCGATGGATAGCGACGTCATCTTGTTAGACGAACCGTTTGCGAGTGTCGATCCAATTGCTCGGGCCGGACTACTACGACGGCTGGTCGAATTGCGTGATCACCGCGGTAAAACCATTATTTTAGCCGACCACGATTACGCGGGCTACGATGAGCTCGTCGATCACGTGGTCCAAATTACGCCAGAACACCAATTGAAGGTGCTCCCCAAAGCAGACTGGGCGCAGTTATTTGCGGCCTTTCAACCGCAAGCGCTACCAGCGTGGCCGGTACCGTCAATTGATGAACAACCGTTATTTGACCTCCACCAGTTGGGCCTTAGTCAGGGCGAACACACCTTGCTGAGCCCTACCGACCTACAACTCCACGCCCACCACAACACATTAATTACGGGGGCAAATGGGACTGGTAAGTCTACCTTGTTCGAGGCCCTCGTGCGTTTAAACCGTTACGACGGCACCATTAACTATCAGGGTCGAGACATTCAAAAAATCCGGCGAAAACGCTACGCGCGGCAAGTTGCGTTACTATTCCAAGACGCCGAAGCTCAGTTTTTTAACATTACCGTGGCCGAAGAACTCGCACAGAGTCAAAAGTACGCGTACAGCGATTACTTTACGCCCGCGCGCATCCAAGCGGCCCTGACGCAACTTAACTTAGCGGGCCGCGATGATCAGGTCATTTATACTTTGAGCGAGGGGCAAAAGAAGAAGTTACAAATCTTATTGATGCTCATTATGCAGTCACCCGTCTTGTTAATGGATGAGCCGCTGAAGGGACTGGATTTAAAGTCCATTCACGCCCTCGTCGATCTACTCCAAACGACCTTAATGGAAACTCATCAGACTCTGATCATTATTAGTCACCAACTCACCGGGTTAACCCCGCTAATCGACTATCACCTGCGACTGGCTGATCACCGGTTACAATACGGGGGTGCGCCTCATGAATCCTAGTTTAAAATTATTGCTACTACTGATCGTGGCACTTGAAATTTCATTTACAAACATTGTCAGCTTAAACGTCGCACTAGTCGTTCTATCAATTATTTACTTACTTGCCTGCCGCGTTAAGCTCCGAACGCTCCTCTGGCTTTTAATTGTGCCGTTAATTCCGGCGATTGGGCTCTGGAGCACCCAGTACATCAACGGGACCGGGCAAAAGGAATTAATGGCGTGGGTTCTGTTCACACGTATCTATGCATTCGTCTTTACCGGTGCCACGCTGACCCTGACGACCGACGTCTTAGCCTTGGCTGATTCCTTAGAACAGAACTGCCATTTACCTTCTAAGTTCGCTTACGGGGTCCTGGCAGCTTACAACTTGGCCCCCAAAATCAAACACGAGGTCCAAGTCATTCGCGCCGCGGGCTTAATGCGGGGGCAGACCCTTTCATTTTGGTCACCCCAGCTTTACTTCAAAGCCATTTTAATCGCCATTAACTGGTCCCAAAACCTTGCCCAGGCCATGTCTTCACACGGTTTTGTGGAAGACGCACCCCGGACGCATTACCGTCAAATCCAGATACATCCCAGTGACTGGGTGATTTTGATTGGCGGCGTCTTGCTACTACAACTCGGCGTATTCGTTATGCCGTGGCGTTAATCTAAAAAAGTCTTACTAGCCACTTTCGTTCAAGTGGCTAGTAAGACTTTTTTAAACGTACAGACTGCTTTTCAAATCAGTGTGCTTTAGCTGCATCAATTTGTTGCTTAAGGGCCTGAATATCAGCCGTTTTAGCGTTCGGGTCAGCCATCATTTGGTCGTACTTGAATTGCAAGAGTGGGAGGTCAACCGACTGCTTGGGCGCCTGCACTTCCTTGTCCGGATCGACTAACTCGTGATCTTTAAATGCTAAGGTCCGGGTCGCCACGGCTTCCCTAAACGGATCATCATGGGAAACGAAAATGACCGTCCCCGGATAATGCTGTAAATAGTCCGCTAACGCGTCGAGGGCGTCAACGTCCAAATAGTTAGTCGGTTCATCTAGCATCAGCACGTTGTAGTCACCGACTAAGATTCGAACCAATTGTAGCTTGACCAGCTCGCCACCACTGAGTTCAGCGACCAGTTGCGGGTAAAAGCGGGCGGGTAACCCGAGCGCGCCCATCACGTTACGGACGGTCTGATCAGGTAAGTGACTCGCGGCCCGCACCGTTTGCCAGACGGTCAAATGACCATCTAAAGCCGTCATATCCTGATTGAAGACACCAACCTTCGCTGCGGGCGCCAAGGTTAATCCCGGTGTCTGACCCGCTAAAATGGCCTTTAACAAGGTCGTTTTGCCACTACCATTGGGGCCAACCAGCGTCACCCGTGATTGCGGTTTGATCTGAAACGTCGTTGATTTTAGTAACGTTTTGCCATATTCCACCAGCTGCATATCCAAGGCGGTCACGACTGCTTTCCCAGTAAAATGAGGAAAGTCCGTTGCCACCAACTTAAACCCGGTTTGCGTGAACGGTTTAGCCACCGTCGCTTCCCGTTCGCCACGTTCAACTAACTTTTTGGCGCTGCGGTCCATCTTTGCTGCCGTCGCTTCCCGCAACGACTTGGAGTTAGCACGTTCAGCCGCGGTTAATCGCTTGTTCCCTTTGCGGATACGTTGGGCCTTTTCGTGTCGCGCCTGGGTCGCCTTTTTCAAATCCTGAAGGTGCCGGGCTTGGCGCGTATACGCGGCTTCTTGGGTCACCAACTGTTGTTGCTCAATCGCATGGTAGTGCGCATAGTTACCCGGATACATCTTAAATTCCTGGTGAACGACGGCCCAAGTTGTCGTGGTCACCGCGTTTAACAATTGCCGATCATGTGAGATCAACAGTAAAATGCCCCTGAATCGCTTCAGTTTTCTGGCTAACCAATCCTGATGGGCTTCATCCAAATTCGATGACGGTTCATCCAAGATCAAAATTTCTGGGCGTTGGCTTAAGGCTTCGCGAACCCGAGCTAGCATGGCCTGACCCCCGCTTTGGTCAAAGGTCGGTGCAATCTGCGGCACGTACACTACCGGTGCATCAATGATCAGTTGGCCTTGATAGTCGTGATCCGTCCCCGTTAAAATGTGTGCTAACGTTGATTTTCCCGCCCCGTTGCGGCCAACGATTCCAATGTGGGCGCCATCCGACGCCGTTAAATCTTTAATCGTAAATAGCGGTCGGCCCGCCACTAATTTTTCAATATTCGTTAATTTTATTTCTGTCATATCAAAATCCCCTTTAACTCGTGGGATATTCGCGGTGTGCGTCCTAAATACAAACACAAAAAAAGCGTTCCCGAATCCGGGAGCGCTGGCATTTAGATTTCGCCAGCACCACTAATTAATCCCAAAAACGACAGTCCACCCCTTATTTATTGGGTCAATGACTGTTCAGTTACTAGAATTAATTAGTTGCGCATTGGCTGAAATCCTCCGTACTTTCATAAGTTGATTTATACAATAGCATGCTTAAAATAATTTTGCAACTAGCGCCGGTTGAATTCCGCCCTAACTTTCAGTAAACTTAAATCACTTTCTGAAAGTGGGTGTCATGTTTGAAAAAGGTCCTTGCCATTGCGGTTTTCGCCATGCTAGGTGGTGGCTTACGGGAGTTACTTAGCTTAATCGTGACTTGGCCCCAGCATTTTTGGATCACCGCCATTATTAATATTACCGGTGCCTTTATTTTGAGCTTAATTACGAGTCTCTTGCCAGCTCGAGTTTCCCTTTCAGAAGCCGTTATAACGGGTATGAGTGTTGGCCTGGTCGGTAGTTTTACGACCTTTTCAACTTTCACCAACGAAACGCTACAGATCTTGCAAAATGGCCATAGCGTTTTGGCGATTCTATATATCGGTGCCAGTCTCGGTTTAGGTCTGCTTGCCGGATTAGCTGGTAATTTACTCAGTGATCACTGGATGACAAGGGGGGCCGCCTGATGCTAACGCTCGTCTTATTAGCCGGCAGTGGCGCCGCAGTCGGGGCACTGTGTCGCTTCGGCCTGATGCGCCTTGCCCAACCACTAAACGTTCGGTGGCCGCTGCCCGTTGCCACCCTCTTTATCAACTTGACCGGTTCACTACTACTCGGCGTGGTCTTGACGCACCACTTACCGTTAAATTGGCAAGTCTTCTTGGGAACTGGCATTATGGGCGGCTACACGACCTTCTCTACCATGATTAACGAGATCGTCTTGCTTAGTCGTAACCATCACCAACCAACAGCCTGGTCCTATTTGGGCCTCAGCCTGCTAGGCGGACTTGGCTTGACCTTAATTGGCACTTTAATTTAAACTGAAAGGCAAAAAGCCATGTAGAAATATCAACTATTTCTGCATGGCTTTGCCATTACTATGGTCGAAACGTGGGATAAAAGGTAGTTTGTCCCACGCTATTATTTTAATTTTGAAACGGATTCGCCAATAAAGCAATTCCTCCGAGTGCCAAAACGGCCACGCCAATCCACAGCGCCATTTTAAGCAAGAATAACCCGATGATGACTGTAAAAATTAAACCGATTAATTTAAATCCAATTTTAAAGACAACTTTTAGTAACCAAAAACCAATCACTAAAGCAATCAAAAAACCGATCATTATAGCGCCCCTAAACCGGAGCTTCCCTCCTTACGGTCGACATTAACTGTCTTCTTAGCAAAAAGTCTAGCATGCTGCATTACGAACGCCTAGTGACTTGTCCCAAATTAACGGAAGCTTAATTAATCTTGTAACGCCGCAACCTGTCGAACCATCGCTAGCTCTTCATTGGTTGGAATTAACAAGACTTTGATCTTGGAATCAGTGCTACTGATGACGCCTTCTTGACCGGCATCGTTCAATTGTGGGTCCAATTTCACCCCAAAGATCCGCAACTCATCAATGATTTGTTGCCGCAACGGTGCGTTGTGTTCCCCAATACCCCCAGCAAAAATAATGGCATCGGCCCCGTTTAATTCCGTTAAATAGCTCCCAGCGTATTTAACGATCCGGTTAACAAAAATCTCAATGGCTAACTTCGCCCGCGGATTCGTCGCTGCTTGGGCCCGAATCTCACGCATATCGGGTGAAATCCCTGAGACCCCTAATAACCCAGATTCATTATTGAGCATCATCATAATTTCATTAGGGTCACTAATATTTTCAGCCTGCATTAAGAACGGTAAAATTGACGGGTCAACGTCACCGGCCCGCGTTCCCATCGTTACCCCGGTCAACGGTGTAAAGCCCATTGATGTATCGAAGGCCTTCCCATCTTTGACAGCGGCTAACGAGGCCCCGCTCCCTAAGTGTAACGTGACTAAATCAAGTGATTCCTTAGGTTGGCCCAATAGTTCAGCGGCCCGACCAGTCAAGTAACCGTGCGAGATGCCGTGTTCACCGTAGCGCCGAATATGGTACTTATTCGTCAACTCATACGGTAAGCTATAGATTGCATTCTTTTCAGGCAAATCGGTGAAGAATTGGCTGTCAAAGACGGCGTACTGCTTCACGTTTGGCAAAGCTTGGGCCATCGTCTCGATCCCTTTGGCTTCCATCGGATTATGCAGTGGTGCAAAATTACTCAGATCCTTGATAGCTTGTAAAACATCCGGCGTTACTTCGACGGCGTGTTTGAACGTTTCGCCACCCGCAACGACCCGGTGAGCGACCGCCGTAATCTCATCCAACGACTGAATGATGGCTAACCGTTGTAATTCCGTCAGCATCAACTTGGCCGCATGATTTTGATCCAAGTTATCAACCGTTGTTTCGTACTTCTGATGGTCACCATATTTAATTGTAAAAATCGAACCTGGCATACTGATTCGTTCAACCAAGCCACTAGCAACCACCGTTTCAGCGGGCATTTCAAATAATTTCCACTTCAACGATGAGCTACCTGCGTTAATAATTAATGTTTTTTGCATCTCAAAAATCACTCTCCCTCTAATAGAATACCGAACTTTTCTGAAAAATAGTGAACTAATTTTCAAGATGTATAATAAAACTAATCAAGTTTTACAGAAAGGAACTTCTCATGCCCGATATTACCGACGCTGAACTGGTGCAAAAAGGCCTTGCAAACCAGCTCCATCACACTAAAAAACAAATTGAATCTCTAAGTAAGGCCATCGACCACATGCCCGACGCAACCGAACTCCAAGTTAAGGGGACGTTGTTAAAAACGTATGCGAGTCAAATTGACGGCCACCATAATTTTGTCGAATTACCCGACTACCGTCAACCCGAAACAAAGTTAACGATCAAACTCGACGCGACTAAATCCATTATCGCCAACGCCGAAGACTACTTTCATCGCTATCGTAAGAGTAAACGCGGCCTAAATACGGTCATCCATAACCGTGAACTAGCCGAAGCTGAGTTGCAGCAACAACTCGCCCAGCAGGCCGCGTTTGATCCCACTGACCCTGACCAAGTGGCCCAATTAAAACAAAGCCTGATCGAACAGAGCGTGATTCACACCCAAGTTCTGCACTCATCTAAAGCACCCGAACCAGCCCATCCACGGCGGTTCCACACGCACGACCACGTTTTAGTCGAAGTCGGCAAGAATAGTTACCAAAACGACCACTTAACAATGACCGCACGGAAAGATTATTACTGGATGCACGCTGGCGGTGAAATTCCCGGCTCACACGTCGTCATTCACAGCACCAACCCGAGTGAGCGCACCTTACAAGAAGCCGCCGTTTTGACCGCCTATTACAGCAAGGGTAAGAAGATGCGCCGGGTTCCGGTCGACTGCTTGAAAGTTGGGCAAATGCGTAAGCCTAAGGGCGCTAAATCCGGCCTAGTGACGTTTAGCGGTCCGGCCCGGACAATTACGGTTAGTCCCGATCCCGAACTCGTTAACGAGCTCCGCGACCCCGAAAAATAGTCGTAAGTTGCTATCGTCTGGCCACTAAAAAAGTTGTTCAGCAACCCTGCTGGACAACTTTTTTATGATTTTGCGCCAAAATCGCGCTGGATTACAGACCCCTTATCTGATCTTCAGGATTAACGCTGCCACCACGACTCTTTCAAGAAATCAATGGCGGTAACGTCACTGAGCGCAATTTGGTTAACAATGCCGGCCTGCTGGTTCAAAAAGAGCGCCGACGCGTTGACGGCGGCAATTAGCCCACTCGGACGTTCGCCGTCCGCTAAGGTCAATCGCACCACACAATTTAATTCATAAGCTTGTAACAACGAAGCTTCAATTGGTTTCAGCTGTTCCATTCAGATCACCTCATCGAAAATAGTAGCTTAATCATAGCACACTTTTAGAACGTACGTTCGTAATAAACTATTACAATTTGATGACGTTGCTAGGACGGGATTTCCGGCATTTGAATGTTTTCACGTTAAAATCAATCACCCAGTTAACTACCCGAGTAACCGAACATTTTTAGAATCTGAACATCACATTGCACGTTTCGTGCGCTAACAAAAACCACGTACCAACATCCCTCGTCGAAGGGCCCGTTGATACGTGGTTTTTCTGATTGCACTAACTGATCAGTTCAGTCAATCACTATTTTTTCAAAATTTGTTTAATCGTTGCGACTTCTTCATCGCTGAACGTCAACTGTTTAGCGGCGTCCAAGTTTGCGTGTAGGTGATCAATACTGGTCGTCCCAATAATGACACTGGTAACGGCTTCAGACCGTAACAACCACGCTAATGCCATCTGAGCTAACGTTTGCCCACGGTTCTGTGCCACGGCGTTCAAGTCATTTAACTGCTTGACGACTGCATCGGTCCCGTTCGCTAACAAGTACTTGTTGGTCCGGTGAATCGGAAAATCAGCGGGAATCCCGTCTAAGTAACGCTGCGTCAGTAGTCCTTCTGACAACGGACCGTACGCGACTAAACCGGCCCCATTTTGCGCTAACAGGTCAATCAAGCCAGTCGTTTGGGCCGTTTCATGCAACATGTTATAAGAAAATTGGTTAACGGTAAACGGCGTGTGCATGTCCTTAAAGTAGCCGATCATTTCTGCGGTTTGGTCCCGGTCGTAGTTTGAAATGCCGACGTACATGGCCTTCCCTTGCCGAACAACTTGATCGAGGGCCTGGGCGGTTTCCTGTAAATCAATATCTGGATCTGGCCGGTGTGAATAGTATAAATCAACGTAGTCCAGATGCATCCGTTTTAAGCTACGGTCCAGTGAGCTAATCAACGTCTTGCGTGACCCAAAGGCGCCGTATGGTCCTGGCCATGCCGGGTAGCCCGCCTTCGTCGTAATCACTAACTCATCCCGGTAAGATTTTAAGTCGTCTTGGAAAATTTTCCCAAAAGTTTGTTCTGCCGACCCCTTAGATGGCCCGTAATTATTGGCGAGGTCAAAACTAAAGACCCCGTGATCAAACGCATCGAGCACAACTTTACGCGAATTAGCATAGGGTTGTTCGTCGCCAAAGTTACGCCATAATCCTAGCGAAACAATTGGTAACTGTAATCCAGTTCGACCAACCCGGCGAATCGGTAACTCATCATAGCGGGTACTTGCTGCTGAATATGTCATACTAATACCACCTCAAATAATTTTAGTTAACGGTTACATTATAACCTTAAACACAAAAAAGGCAGTCCTCGCAAGTCGCCAGGATTGCCTCACTTAGGAGTTTATATGTGATGTCTGCTGTTGCTGCCTGATTGATACGCCGTTTGAGGTAAGGAGCAACAGTGCGTGATTACCTCAAACTACTTTCCATTGTAGGCCGAAATCACGTATTCGTTAAGGGGCATTAAAAACTACTATGCCGATTATAGTAGCTCAAAAATTCCCGTTGCGTGGCTGCGTCCACCGTGATTTTAGTGACGCTGGTATTTTCCGGTTCCGGTAAGCTCATTGGGTCCTGCGGTTGCAACACGGCTAGCGCCATGGCTTTGACGGTAAAACCGTGGGTCACCACAATAATCTTGTCATCGGGATACTGTGCCGCCGTGGCTGTCAAAAAGGCTTGGGCCCGTTGAATCACGTGGTCAAACGTTTCGCCCGCCGTCGCCACCGTCACGTAAGTCGGTAAGACGTCTTTTAACAACGGATCAAAGTACTGCGGGTACGTTGCCAATAACTTTGCGTTATCTTGACCGTCCCACTGACCGTACGAGATCTCTAATAACCGCTCATCCGTGGTCAACGGTAAATCCCGCCCCCGGTTTAAAATTGCGGCCGTTGCTCGCGTTCGGTCCAGCGGGCTACAAATCAGTCGATCGGCAAAACTGATATCAAACGCCGCGTGTAACTCCTGTGCTTGCTGTTGTCCCACCTTATTTAGCTGGGTAATGGCCGTATTAATTGTGCCCTGTTTCA
Source organism: Lactiplantibacillus paraxiangfangensis (assembly GCF_036246185.1). Lineage (NCBI taxonomy): Bacteria > Bacillati > Bacillota > Bacilli > Lactobacillales > Lactobacillaceae > Lactiplantibacillus > Lactiplantibacillus paraxiangfangensis. Next base: position 42,034 of record NZ_BTPW01000013.1, on the reverse strand, counting down.
AATTTTGGGCGTTCGCCGTCGTTTGTCCGTGGCGAACGATGTAAAAAGTTGTCATGCCAAGCCTCCTGCAAAATTAAATATTAATGAATAACGCTTTTCTTTTCTTAATTATGGCATAATTTTTCTCATTTGTTGACTTGACAAAATAAGTTTCTCTTGATAAATTGTAGTCATTGAAATTAAGGAGTGAGTTTTATGACAATTAATCGTAATGCTAATTTAATCGTCTCCTCCTGGTCTACACACCCATCTGTGTTGGCCTAATTTCGCGTGAGCAAATCAAGCCCCAGCACGGATGTTCAATCACATTCGATGACGAGGGCGGTTATAATACTGATTAATTAACAGTCCTGGTAGTCGAATTGACTACGAGGGCTTTTTTATGGTCATTTGGTTAGTTACTAATTTGAAAGTGGGGATTTTTTTATGCCAACGTATAACTTTTCTGCCGGTCCAGCCGTCATGCCGAAACCGGTCATTGATCAGATTCAAGCTGAATTACCGTCGTTTCAAGACTCAGGAATGAGTATCATGGAAATCTCCCACCGCTCACAACTGTTTGAACAAGTCATCAACGACGCCGAACAAGATTTGCGCGACTTAATGCAAATTCCAGACAACTACCGCGTCCTCTTTTTCCAGGGTGGCGGGACGTTGCAATTTACAGCCGCACCGCTTAACCTAGCCACCGCCCATCACCACATCGGCCTACTTGATAGTGGGCATTGGGCCAGTCGGGCCGCTGATGAAGCCCGGCGAGTGGACACCCAAGTCGATATTTTAGCAACGGACGCTGATAACCATTTCACGGCGTTACCGCAACTACAAGGACCAGTCGACCAAAACTTAGACTACGTTCACCTTACCACGAACAACACCATTGAAGGAACGATGTACACAAAAATTCCAAATACTGGTCGCGTTCCGTTAGTCGCCGATATGTCATCTAATTTCTTGGGTCAGCCTTATAACGTCACCGACTTTGGGATGATTTTTGCCGGGGCTCAAAAGAATCTCGGTCCCGCCGGCTTAACCATCGTGATCGTCCGTGACGATTTAATTGGCCACGCCAAGAATCTGCCAAGCATGCTCGACTACCAGCTCTTTGCGGAGAAGCAGTCGATGTTTAACACGCCACCGGTCTTCGCCATTTACGCTGCGGGACTCGTCCTTAAGTGGTTGAAGACTCAAGGCGGGCTTGCCGCAATGGCTCAACGTAACCAGGAAAAAGCAGCCCGACTGTACGACTTCTTAGATCAATCTCAATTATTCACTAACCCGGTGAAAACTACCGACCGTTCCACGATGAACGTGCCGTTCGTGACGGACGACGCTGCGTTAGACGCCCAATTTATTGCTGGTGCCACGGAACGGGGTCTCTTAAACCTAAAGGGGCACCGGCTAGTCGGCGGGATGCGCGCCAGCCTGTATAACGCCATGCCACTGGCTGGCGTCGACGCCCTCGTTGATTATCTCGCTACTTTTGAAGCCACCCATGCTAAAGGAGTGTTGAATTAATGTATCAAGTTAAAACTTATAATGCGATTGCCCAAGCCGGGCTCAATACGTTCACTCAAAATTACAAACTAAACCAGTCCGAACATCCCGACGCCTACTTAATTCGTTCGGTCAATTTGCACCAACAGACCTTGCCAGAATCACTAAAAGTGATCGTCCGGGCGGGCGCCGGCGTTAACAACGTGCCCGTCGACCAAGCGACTGCCAACGGGACCGCCGTGTTCAACACCCCCGGCAGTAACGCCAACGCCGTCAAAGAACTGGTCCTTGCGCTGTTAATTATTTCTTCACGGAACTTGATGGCCGCGACCAGCTACTCCGCTAAACACACTGAAGCGGACGTTTCTCAGCGGACTGAACACGACAAAACGAAGTTTAACGGCACGGAACTGTTAGGTAAAACCTTGGCCGTGATTGGTTTAGGCCACGTCGGGTCATTAGTGGCTAACGCCGCGTTGACGCTCGGCATGAACGTGATTGGATACGACCCCTACTTGTCCGCCGATGCCGCTTGGAATATCGCCAAACAAGTTCAACGCGCCGCAACGCTTAAAGACGCGGTCAAACATGCGGACTACGTCACCGTGCACGTGCCAAAAAACGAAGACACCTTAAACCTGATTGGTCCCGATGAATTGGCGGCAATGCCTGACGGTGTCAACCTGTTCAACTACTCACGCATCGGGATCGTCAATAACACGGCGGCCGTGGCTGCGTTAGATGCGCACCACTTAACACACTACTACACCGACTTTGGTGAACCCCAACTGGCTGACCGCGATGACGTAACGGTTACGCCTCACATTGGCGGCTCCACGATTGAAGCGGAAGTCAACGGGGCGACCCAGGCCGCCAAGACGATCATGACTTATTTAGAAACCGGTAACGTCAAGTCAGCCATTAATTTGCCCGACCTAACCGTCCCGTTTAACGCCGCCTACCGTTTTACCGTGATTCACGATAATGTCCCTAACATGGTGAGCCAGATCACGTCTAAGCTGGCAGCTGCCAACTTGAACATCGCTACCATGGCGAACGCGGCTAAACGTCAAACGGCCTACACGATTATCGACGTCGACGCCTTAGACCATCAAAACAGCCAACAATTGATCACGGCACTCAACGCCATTCCAGCGGTGACCCGTGTCCGGCTGATTGCTAACGCCTAGTTTTTTCCAATTTGGATAAAAAACTTTCTAACCAAAGTGGCCCTATCAACCCTTGATAGGACTGCTTTTTGAGTGTTTTTGTTTAAAACATTAAAAATTAAATATTGATTTTAATCTGTTTTTAATGTATTCTCATTTTTATATCGTACATAGTCACTTGAGTAGGGGGCACTTATTTTATGAAATGGAAATTTTTAGCAACAGCAGCAGCAGTTACCGTCACAGCTGGTGGCTTATTGGTTGGTTGTGGTAGCAAGTCGGCAGATTCTAATGCAGCAAACGCGGGTAATACCACCGCTGGCATGGCCAAGACCCAGGTTTTAAATTGGTCTGAAAACGGGCAAGACATTACAACGCTTGACCCGTCAATGGCAACCGATGTTATTAGTGGGACCATGATCAGTAACTCGCAAGAAGGCCTGTACCGTTTAGGCAAAGACAGCAAGGTTACGCCAGGGATTGCAACGGGCACCACGATTTCGAAGGATAAGAAAACTTATACCTTCACATTACGTAAAAACGCCAAATGGAGCAACGGTGATAAAGTAACCGCCCAAGACTTCGTTTATGGTTGGCGCCGCACCGTTAACCCTAAGACTGCTTCTCAATACGCTTATTTGTATTCTGGCATCAAGAACGCTGATAAGATCACCGCAGGGAAGGCCAGTCCTTCTACTTTAGGCATCAAGGCGGACGGTAAGTACAAGTTGACCGTTACGCTGGAAAAACCAATGCAATACTTTAAACTCCTGATGGGCTTCGTGGTCTTCTTCCCACAAAACCAACACGCCGTTCAAAAATATGGCAAGCAATACGGGACTAGCGCCAGCAAGATGGTTTATGACGGGCCATTTAAGATGACTGGTTGGAAAGGGACCAACTCAACTTGGACCCTTGTTCGTAACACCGACTACTGGGACAAGAAACACGTCTACTTGACGAAGATCAACGACCAAGTGGTTAAATCAACCACGACCGCCTTTAACTTATTCCAGAGTGGCAAACTTGACGCTGCCGTCCTTTCTGGGCAACAGGTTAAAAATGAAAAGAACAACAGTAAGTTGGTTATCCGCAAGTCTTCACGTTTGAACTACCTTGAATTCAACCAAAAGAAGGTCAAGGCTTTGGCTAACACGAAGCTTCGTCAAGCGATGTCATTAACGTTAGACCGTAAACAACTCGTTAACGACGTCCTCGGTGACGGTTCCGTTACACCAAAGGGCTTCGTTACTAGCGGCTTAGCTAAGGATCCAACGACTGGCAAAGATTTTGCAACTGAAAATACCGTTGCTGATTCAGTCACACAGGATAACACCAAGGCTAAAAAGCTCTGGCAAGAAGGTCTCAAGGAAGTCGGCAAGAAGTCGTTGACCGTTACGTTAACGCACGATGATACCGATCAAATGAAGGCCATCTCCGAATACGTCCAAGGTCAATTGGAAAAGGAATTGCCTGGTTTGAAGGTCAACAGCGTTACCGTTCCTTATAAGACTCGGATCGCCCGTGAAACTGCTGGGAACTTCCAGTTGGTTATCTCCGCATGGCAAGCAGACTTCTCCGACCCAATCTCTGACTTAGGCATCATGACGTCTAAGAACGACTACAACTTTGGGAAATGGACAAACTCCGATTACGACAGTGCTATCAGCGCCGCTAATTCAACGACTAGCACCGCGACCCGTTGGGAACAACTTGCTAAAGCTGAAAAAACCATCGGTACTGATCAAGGCGTCGCCCCACTTTCTCAAAACGTCATTGCTCAGATGGTCAACCCTAAGTTGAAAGGGCTCGTTTACAACACAGCTGGTATCAACTACAACTTCAAGGGTGCTTACATGGCTAAATAAAGTCCAGCACACAACGATTTGATATTTAATAATAAGGTGTATTCACTCATCCGTTGTTCAGGATCGTGTGAATACACCTTATTTATTTTCAAAAATTAAACGGATTGCTACTATTAATTACGTACTTAGTTGATGAATCCTATTTTTTTAAAATCACACAAGCGGTCGCTTTTCATCAGTACCGCTAATTCACGAACAAGGAAGACCTATGCAAACTTATTTATTGCACCACCCCACCACTGACCAACTCGATCAACTTATGGCGATTTGGCTTCACGGCAACCTGAAGGCCCACCCATTTATCAAGGCTGACTATTGGCGTAAACAGGCGCCCGCCGTTCGGACCGCCCTGCCACAAGCACAACTGATCATCGCCACAACTGCTGAAAAAATTGTCGGTTTTATCGGATTACAAGGACACTACGTTGCGGGAATCTTCGTGCAGGCCAGTGCTCAACAACAAGGCGTCGGGACGGCGTTACTGGCCGCCGCCAAGGAATTGACCCATAAACTACAACTTTCCGTCTACGTCGCCAACCGACCCGCCGTGGCTTTTTATCATCACAGTGGCTTTCACGTTCACGAGCAACAGATTGACAAAGCTACGAATCAACCTGAATACACAATGCGTTGGCACCGCTAGCCATTGGCACGCTTTGATTATATTATTTGTAATCAAATTTATATATTTTAAGAATAATTTTTATTACGTATAAATATTGACAAGATTAAATTAACGGTGTTAAATTGACATTGAAAGCGTTTTACGAAACTGCTTTAGTTTGGTAAAAAGGAAGTGTCAACTTGAATATCGAACTATTTATTGCCCGCCGCAAAGCTTTGGGTTTATCCCAAAAAGCCTTAGCTGAGGGCATTTGTACCCAAGCCACCCTCAGCAAGTTTGAAAACAACGGCAAAGCGCCCGCAATTCGAATTGTGGCACAACTTTGCCAGCGCTTAAATCTCCAATTAGAAGATGTTTTCCCAACCGAACGAGTTGCTGACGCGGCGGTATTAAAAGTACTTGAAAAAATTGAATTTGATTTAATCACCAGTGAATATCGTGATGCAGAAACGTTATTGGCTAAAATTGCTGATGAACCCCGGCATGACCGTGAAACTAAGCTCCAGTATTGTTATTTGAAAGGATACGTGGCCGCTTTGAACCACCATCCGATCAGCGACGTCCTGTTCAACTTCGATCAAATCATTACCGATCTTGATGAGTCGCACACAACGATCTATACCCAGTTAGCTTATTGTGGCACCGGGATTGCTTATCAGTTTAACCACGACCCCAATAAAGCCCAGTACTACTTTGAAAAAGTTCGGCACGCTTTGCCAAACCTGCCCTTAGAAACCACGGCAAGCGTTTGGCGAGTCATTAATCTGGCCTACTATACGGGTAACTTTTACGCTAGCATCGATCAGCCGACTCAAAGTTTGAAGCTGTTAGATTACGGCATTAATATCTGTTCCCGTTTTCACGTGACCTACTACGCCGCCTGGATCAAGTTTTTACAAGCACAGCTCATCGGCGAACCAACCAAGGTTAAAGAGTACCTGAACGATGCAACTGCCTTTGCACGTATCAACAATAACAAGCAATTACTTAAGAAAATTTCAAGTTATTCAAGTTCAATTTAAGAACCCGGCAAAATAATTGCATTTGTTTAGTTAATCACCTAAACTTGCAAGTATCAAAGACGTGGTTTGAACAAGTAAGGAGGGGCTGTCCATGTTATTAGCAGGTCTTTTAGTCGCAGCCGGCTTAGCGGCCGTTGCTGGTATTGCTGCCAGTAATCGCGTACCCGCTGCCCAACCAGTCAGAATCAAACACGATCAACGTAATCCGCAAAACCGTCGTTAGGCTGACCGTCATCAAAACAAAACGCTTAGCAAATCTCAAGTAAGATTTGTTAAGCGTTTTAGTTTGTAACTGGCTTTGTCAGCGATTTAGCGTTCGCTCTGCCATTAGTATAAGTAATAATTATACCCAATTAACTAACCGGCTGTTATTTAGGCGTTTTTAACCTTTTTAATTCCTTTAGTATTATAATTAATTATGTTCAGTTTAAATAGTTACCTGGGGTTAATCGCTAAATTTGAGCTGGATTCCATCGGGACAGTAATTGTCCCAGGAGCCTTTTTCAAACTAAAACAGCCCCTTAACCGATAACTGTTTTTTATAGTCTTTTTAGCTAGTTGCCGTTTGTTTTCAATTATCAAAAAAGTTGACGCCTGTTCTTATTCGTCCGGTTTATAGTTTAAAGGGGTTAACTTTAAATTCGTCGCAGCCACGGATATTCTTCTAAAACCGCGTGGATTCAACCAATATTCAGCTTTTTAGACCACTATTTCATTTATCGGTTGATATATGACACCACCTTAACCGATAATTAATTTTTATACACAACTTCTGTCGATTTTAATTCATAAGCTTAAAGACTTTAATTTATGAATTATCATTATAAAATTCATTTATCCGTTGAGCACCTTAACTTTAAGGCCGGTTTTTATCTAATTTTCGCTTTATTAGCTTGATTTGCTGATATTTAAGACTTAAAAATGAATTATTATCCAACAACACCTTAACTAATAAGCCAAAGCTATGGCTTAAAAGGCTAAATCCCATTGCAACAGCACCTAGACCAATCAATGATTTTGGTATTATTAATAATCATTATAGTTTCAACACCTCAACTATTATCGTTGACAGCACCCAATCATTACGATTATGATTAACGGTACCACTTTCGAATCGTTAATCATGTTATGATTAACTTGTCATATGATAAGTCTATTTGATAATCATCTTCGGGTTGAGGCCTGCTTATTTGTGATTATTAATCGCTAAAACAACATTAATAATTTTTATGGAGGCTACATTTTCATGAATATTAAGGATCTGTACTATTTCAACGTCTAATTAGTACACAAAGTTATACGCAAACGGCGGCCGATTTTCATGTAAGCCAGCCAACCATTTCGCAAGCAATCAAGCGTCTCGAACGGCATTTCCAAACAACGCTCTTCTTTCGTCAAGCTAAGACCAAGGCGCTAGTGCTAACGCCTAGTGGTCAACAACTCTTATTAGCCGCTAACGATATTATCTCTAACTGGCAGCACGTCAATGAATCGATCAGCCACTTGCGTCAACATACGCTGCGGCTCGGCATTGAACCTTCTGTCAGTGAACATTACTTACCGGCCCTGACCAAGCCGATTTTGGAACAAGACTTACTTAGTAGCGTCCATACCGTTGAAATGGGTGCTAACCAACTGGTCAAACAGGTTTTAGGTGGCCAACTCGATTTGGCAATCAGCGGTAACTTGGATCAAACTTTGGACGAACGGCTAGCGGTCACCCCACTACGCCCATTTAAGTTCAAAATCCTTGCCAGTCCTGAACACCCACTAGCAAAAATGGAACACCCAACGTTTGAAGAGGCTTTAAAATCACCTTTTGTTATTTTAAACGCCACTTACCTAAACAAGTTAGTCTTCCATCAATTAGCTGAACAACTCTCCATTAAACCCCAAGTGCTCTTTGAATCCGATAGTAGCACGCTTGTCAGTGGGCTAGTTCAAGAAGACTTAGCCCTTGGTTTTGTCTCGGACATCACTGCCCCAGCACAAAGCGACTTGGTCGAAATTCCAATTGAAGATGTTCAAGTTCCAAGTGTTCATATCAATTTGATTCGCCGGGCCCACCAATTTCCAATCGGCTTATTCAAACAAGTCATGGATATTATCGAAAAAACTTTCGAGGCCGATGAAGCCGTTCAAGAACAATAATTTAACATCAAAAAATCGTGCGTTCAGAATCATTATGACAATTCTGAACGCACGATTTTTAGTTTCCATTGCAAGGTAAACATTAACACCAATGCCATGAAAATTAGCCGCTCCGTCGGACAGAATCGGTGTGCTGTGAGGGACAGCCTTAGCCGAAGTGCAGTCTGAGGCCTCACTTCAAAGCCGATAGCCCACGTCTTTGAAGTGCCCCGCAATATTAGCCGGCTAAGGGACGCCGACCAATATTGCCGCCACTGCACACCAATCCTGTCCGCCTGCGCTAAACATGGTTCTTCTGTTACTGAAAATCTAAATTTTCCGAATACTCGGAGGTCGCCACTGATAACATCGGTCGTGATGGTGGTGTTGGCCGATTATTTTTCGGCCTTACACCACGGACGGTCCGGAACAGCTGTCATTCAAAGATTGCTCCGGGCGAGGGTTAAGACCGCTCCTCAGGCTTAACCCGGTCCCACGACTGCGTGTTATCAGTGGCGGCCGGATTAAATATTCAGGCCAAGATTTTATTTTTTAATAATAATAAACCTTAGCTTCGTACGCGCGTAACGTATCGCCGTGGTCATCATCGTAATTACTGATGAGTAACTTGGCATCCGCTGGTAGCTGTTCGAAGTGACGCGTTTGAGTTTCCGGCGTGAAATTACAGATGACTAGTAAGGTCTGATTATTCGTTTGACGCGTATAAGCATAAACCGAGGCATCGTCAGCTAATAACAACTGATACTTACCCGTAGTGATAACCGGTAACTGGTGACGTAGCCTGATTAAGTGCTGATAGAAGCTAAACGTCGAATTAGGGGTCACCTGGGCAGCCTCTGCGTTGATGTGGTTATGATTGGGGTTAACACGGGCAGCCACGGCTTAGCAGTCGAGAAACCGGCGTTTAACGCCCGATTCCACTGCATCGGTGTTCGCGCGTTATCCCGGGAACAATTGGCCAAATAACGCAACATTGTATCCGCCGAAAGCACGCCCTCTTCATCCACGAAATGGTGATAAGCGTTGATTGATTCCAAATCTTGGTAATCGGATAGCTTGGTGAAATGGGCATTAGTCATCCCTAACTCTTCACCCTCGTAGATATAAGGCGTCCCTTGTAAGAAGTGCAGCAAAGTCGCCAGCATCTTAGCAGAACGTTGCCGGTAAGCTGGCCGTTCGTCACCAAACCGGGAAACAATCCGGGGTTGATCATGATTATTCCAATAGAGACTATTCCACGCGGTGCCATGTAACCCGTTTTGCCATTTAGTCATCGACTGTTTGAGATCAACTAACTTGACGGGCTGATCATTCCACTTACCTAATTGTGGATTAGGATTGCCATCTAGACCCATGTGTTCAAATTCAAACACCATGTTCAGTTCATGTTCGTTTAATCCTGCGAGCTGTTGTGCGTCGCTTACAGTAGCGTTCGGCGTCTCACCGACCGTGATTAAATCGTGACCCGCAAAGACTTGCTTATTCATTTCCTGTAAATATTCATTCAAACGAGGACCGTTAGCGATAATTGGACCAATGTCCGCGTACGGTTCACCGTCGTTAGGCTGACCGTCCGCAAAGCTGGCGGGTTTGGAAATCAAGTTGATGACGTCGAGGCGAAACCCATCGACACCTTTATTGACCCAAAAATTCATCATGTCGTAGACGGCCTGCCGTAATTTTGGATTTTCCCAATTCAGGTCAGGTTGTTCCACGGCAAATGAATGCAGATAGTACTGTTGACGACTCTCGACGTATTCCCAGACGGAACCGCCAAAGAAGCCACCCCAATTATTGGGCGCGTGACCATCGACCGGATCACGCCAAATGTAATAATCGGAATACGCATTATCACGGCTCTTAGCACTCTCTTTAAACCACTTATTCTGATTAGAAGAGTGGTTGACCACGATATCCATCATGATCTTTAAGCCCTTCTCGTGGGCAGTCGCTAAAAGCTGATCAAAGTCAGCCATCGTGCCGAATTCCGGGTTAATATCGTAATAGTCACTGATATCATACCCGTTATCAACACCCGGTGACCGGTAGATTGGGTTGAGCCAAATCACATCGGCCCCTAACCGCTTCACATAGTTCAGACGTTGTGTAATCCCGGGCAAGTCACCGATACCATCACCGTTTGAATCTTGAAACGAACGGGGATAAATTTGATAAACGACGGCTGATTGCCACCATGGATTAGTCATTACTATCACTCCTTAAATTTTTATACTGGCGTACGCTTTAATTCGTTATTTTAAACCGCTTACACTTACGGCTATTTTATCATTATACCTATACTTAAGTACCGCCTATCAGCCAATCCTTAACGGTTATTTACCCTATTTATCAACTATCTGGCATCCCCACGACTAGCCATTTTAAAATTAATAAATTTATTCGTTAGTTGACGTTTCAAATCAAGCATGCTATCATCACACAATAATCAAATAACGAACGATAACCCTACTCTCAAGTAGCGGATTAGCTGTGTGTCAGGAAGTCGGTGGTTGCTGCGAACCGATCAGGCTAATTACGATGAAATACGGTAGGCACAGTCCGGGTACGCCCGGCGGATAATAACTAGACCCGTTAACTGCTAGTGAGTGGAGCCGATTTTGCGGCTCAAGCTGGGTGGTACCACGGTCTAATCAATCGTCCCTGTTGCAATAATTGCAACGGGGACGATTTTTTTATACCCAAATAAAAGGAGTGTTTATTTATGGAAAATTCAAAACGGTGGCGGCCAGTCCACCTACCAGAAGCCTTAGCCGTCTTACTCATCATGTTAGCAATTATGGGACTCGGCGTGATTAAATTCGGACTCTCACCACAGACTCCCGTCATCTTAGTCATTGCCCTCGTCATTCTTTGGGCACGCATTCGGGGCGCCCACTGGGACGACATTCACGGTGGCATTGTCGACGGTATCAAGACCGGGATCATCCCCATCTTTATTTTCTTATTAATCGGGGCGTTGATCAGTGTCTGGATTGCTGCCGGAATCATCCCTTCCATGATGGTCTTTGGCTTTAACCTGATCTCCGTGAAATGGTTCGTTCCGTCCGTCTTCCTCGTCTGCGCCATCATCGGAACGTCAATCGGGAGTGCCTTCACCATTATCTCGACCATCGGGATTGCCTTATTCGGTATCGGAACCACCATGGGCATCGACCCAGCGTTAGTGGCCGGTGCGATTATCTCCGGCGCAATTTTTGGAGATAAAACCTCCCCACTGTCCGATTCAACTAACTTAGCGTCAGCCATCGCTGAAAGCGACCTGTTCAGTCACATCCGTAACTTAATGTGGTCCACGATTCCCGCCTTCATCGTCTCCTTGATTTTGTACACCGTTTTAGGAACGGGTGCATCGACGGGCAACAACCTGGGCAAAATCCAAACGACCTTAACGGTGCTGAACCAGAACTTCACCATCAGTTGGTGGGCCGCTCTACCACTCGTTGTCATGTTTGCGTGCGCCCTGCTTAAAATTCCAGCCATCCCAACCTTACTGATGAACATCGGCTTAGCCATCGTCATGATTTTCATTGAACAACCCCACATTGCACTGAGCAAAATTGCCGGTATGATTGAAACTGGCTTTGTCGCTAAGACGGGCAACGCCAGCGTTGACGCCCTCCTATCACGGGGCGGCATTAGTGCCATGATGGGAACCGTTTCACTCATTTTACTGACGCTCTCACTGGGTGGCTTGTTAATGAAATTCAACTTAATTCAAACGGCCATGGTCCCACTAGCTAAACGTTTAAAGGGCACCGGTGCAACCGTCACCGCGGCCATCTTAGCCGGAATCGGGGTCAATATCTTTGTCGGTGAACAATACCTCTCCGTTATTCTGCCGGGTAAAGCATTTAAATCGACCTTTAACCAGCGGGGGCTAGCAAACTTAGCCCTTAGCCGGGTACTGGAAGATGGTGGTACGGTGATCAACTACCTCATTCCATGGGGCGTTGCGGGAGCCTTTGCCGCTAACACGCTTGGCGTTTCAACGCTGGCTTACTTGCCATTCTGCTTCTTTAGCCTATTATCGCCGATTTTCTCAATCATCAGTGGCTTCACTGGTGTGGGACTCAAACGTCAAACGCCTGTTACCAATCAAAGCAACTAAAAACACTTCTTTTATTATTGACTAAACACAAACCGGAAAGTAATGGTGCCCGCTTGTGATTTCAACAGGTTCCCCGCTACAATTAAGCGAAAGCATGCTTTTGCCAAGGAGGGGATAATCACAGACAAAAAATGGCGAACCATGTAGAAAAGAATGCCAATCTTCCCACAGAGAGTAAGTATGGAGGTGGCTGGCTTGGCAATGCTTAAATCTAGTGATATGGCATCATATTTGCACGTTGGAAAAATTTCATGATTCGCGATACAGATTTGCCGGCAAATCAGCGTTATTTATACTAAAACATCTGTATCTAACCCACTAACCTCGCTAATACCAAAAGAGATTATTCTCGGTGGCTAAATCACTGACATTGGTAAAGGCCTAAACTATAATTGAAAGTGTGATTATAAACTAAAAAATGACACTGATTTGGTAGGTGATGATGCTGATGATTCGAACACAAAAAGTAAGACTTTATCCCAACCGCCATATGAAAAAAGTGCTGGATAGTCTTTGTGATTACCGGCGGTATTGTTGGAACGAAGGGTTGGCTACTTGGAATGACATGTATGATTTGAACACACTTGATTCAAGTAGTCCCCACCCTAGTGCTTACTCAGTTCGGAATGAATTAGTCGCAAATAAAGCTGATTGGCAGTATGAGTTGTCAGCGCGTACTTTGCAGCTTGCAATTGCTGATTTGGGGAATGCTTGGCAGAACTTCTTTGATAAGGCAAAGCCTGATTGGGGTAAACCCACATTTAAATCAAAAAGGGTAACTCGGCAAGGCTTTAAAACTGACCGAGCTAAAATTGTCGCTGGTAAACTTCATTTGGACAAGCCACGTGGTACCAAATATTGGTATGACATTAGGATTAGCAAACATACCGATTTGTCAGGCATTTTAAAAGTGGTCAGTATTTACCGTGAAAATGGCAAATACTGGGCTAGTCTTCCTTTAGAAGTTGAGCTTGATGCCAAGTCAAAAACTGGTTATAATTCAGCCGTTGATGTGAATGTCGGCCATTTAAATTACACGGCTGGTGTTATTAATACTCTGCCAAGACGGTTACGTAAGTTGTATCAGCAAATTAAGTTTTACCAAAAGAAGCTAGCTCATAAGCGAGTCATGAATGGAAATAAAGCAACTAGGAGCAGACGTTACATTGCAATGAGAGCCAAATTGCAGCGTAATTACCGCAAAGTTACTAATATCCAGCATGACATCATGCAAAAGTTTACGACGAAACTCGTCAATGATTACGACAAAATTGTGATTGAAGACTTGTTCATTAAAGATATGCAGATGAGCCACGTTGCTTCTAAAGGCTTACAACGCTCGATGTTTGGCTACTTTCGGCGGATATTAACTTATAAGTGCGAATGGTACGATAAGGAGCTGATACTAGCGGATCATCAGTATCCTTCAACACAGCGCTGTTCAGAATGCGGTCATATCAAATCTGGAAGCGACAAAATTACACTGCAGGGTAATGTGACACATCAAACTAAACATAGTGAATATGTTTGTTACAGTTGTGATGCAGTGCTCGATTGTGATGAAAACGCCGTTGCTAATTTACTAGCTTTAATCTAAAAATTAATAATTTAACGGGGCTGGCTAAAGCCCTTAAGCTGTCATAGTTGGTCAATGTGATTGCTCCCTGATGGAACATCGGAATACCGACGTCATAACGGCAGCAAGTAAAATTAAGAAAGGAACTATGTAACCTTTCTAAATGTAGAAATCAGCAATGATTTTCTACATTTCTCCATATTTTGCATAGCAGGGGATTTGAGATGCTTGCATATGGTTATCGTAAATTTGGGGGACCCGCCGTTTTTGAAACGATTACTCAACCGGTGCTTGAACCAGCTAATAATCAAATTACTATTGAAACACTCGCTGTCAATTTGAACGACCAGGACCGTCGCGAACGTCTAGGCACGGGAACCGACTTAGTTTTACCAACCATTCCTGGACACGACGTCGTGGGCAAGGTGCTCAAAGTCGGTCCCGGGGTAACGGGGCTGGATATTGGGACACTCGTGGCGGCCCACGCCCAGCACACTTACGCTGAGCAAGTCACGCTAGATAGTGACTTAGCCGTGACGGTACCAAACGATGTCACTCCCGCACAAGCAGCCAGTTTAATTACGCCGGGAATCATCGCTTACAAAGCCGTCCGTTACTTTGCAGACGTCCAGAAGGATCAGACCGTCATCGTCCAAGGTGCCGGCAGTATGGTCGGAATGTTAACGATCCAGTTGGCGCAACGGCTAGGTGCAAACGTCATTGCCATTGCCCCGTCACACTTTACTGATAAGTTAACCGCACTCGGGGTCGAACAAGTTGTCGCGCCCGACCGTCAAAATCCGGTCCACGTTTTAGCAGACCGGGGCGACGTGATTATCAATGTCAGCCACGACAATACGAATGGTAAAGATGAGCTTGCAATGGCAAAGTTTAACGCGACCATCGCATCGTTTGCGACCCACCTGCCCGCAACTAGTAAGTCGATCCGGTTCCAGGTGCTGCACCCGACGAATGTGATTTCGGATCAGGCCACCTTGCAGATGCTATTCAAGTTACTCCGAACGGGGCAGTTAACCGTCGACATTGCGCAGCAACTACCCTTCACGTTGGACGGCTTCATTCAGGGGCATACGTTGCTGGATGAACCGTACAGCGGCCAATTAATTGTCGCTAAATAGTCATTTCCAAATAGAATCAGCTTGCAAGGTCGTATTCGATCCTACAAGCTGATTTTTTTGCGTTCTTTAAACTAAAGGTTGAAACGTCTAAAATCGCTATTAACAACGTAGCAGCAGCGATAGTCACTCCTAAATTATCCGCTTCGTCGGGTAGTAGGACTGTATTTAGCGCAGTCAGTCAGCGTTGGTGTGCTGTGTCGGCAACATCAGCCGGGGTGCTTGGCCGGCTGGATGTTGCGGGGAGATTTCAAGACGTGGGTCATCGGCTTGGAATCGAGGGAGCAGACCGCACTATGGCTGCGACCGACCCCACAGCACACCGACGCTGACTGACGGAGCGGATATTTGCCATCCACCAGACATAAGACTCAAAAAAGACGTCCATTCGCAGATGGGCGTCTATTTAGGAGTAGGTTAGAATGAGGGTTAATCATTCTAGGGTTAGGACTTGACTCTAACCAGTTTCGGCCAGGTTAGGGTCAAGTGTGTTTATTTCGTTGAAACGGTATCGGCAACTTTCACTGCGTTACCGTTCAATTCAATGGTCAATGGTTCCCCAGAGACGAGTGTCACTGTCGTTCCTTGTTGATCGACGTCGACTCTTAAGAGCCGACCACGGAAGTTAACGTGGAACTGATAATGGGTCCAAGCGTTAGGGACAAACGGCGCAAACGCCAACGTATCGTCCTTAACACGCATCCCAGCAAAGCCTTGTACGATTGCCAACCACGAACCGGTCATCGACGTAATGTGTAAGCCGTCGACCGTGTCGTTGTTGTAGTTATCAAGGTCTAACCGAGCAGTCCGCTGGTACATTTCAACCGCTTTGTCTTCGTAGTGCAGATCAGCCGCTAATACGGCGTGAACTGCGGGCGATAAGCTGGATTCGTGGACCGTTAACGGTTCGTAGAAGTCAAAGTTGGCCTTCTTCTGTTCCGGTGTAAACCGGTCCATGAAGTAGTAGATGCCTTGTAAGACGTCCGCTTGCTTGATGTATGGTGACCGCAAGATGTGATCCCATGACCAGTGTTGGTTGATTGGGCGTTGATCTGCCGGAATCGTCGAAACGGGCTTCAAGTCCTTGTCCAAGAACGTATCGTGTTGAACGAAGATGCCGAGTTTGTCATCGTGTGGCAAATACATCCGGTCCACGATATCTTGCCATTTCGCCAATTCGGCGTCGGTAACGTCTAAGGCTTGTTGCTTTTCAGCGCTGACCTTCTTTAAGCTGGCCAACGTGTATTTCAATGTCCAACGTGCCATTAGGTTGGTATACCAGTTGTTGTTAACATTATTTTCATACTCATTGGGCCCAGTCACACCGTGAATCATGTACATCTGCTTGCGTTCTGAGAAGTGTACCCGGTCGGCCCAAAAACGTGAGATGGCCGTCAAAACGTCGATCCCTTTGGTCTTCAAGTACGTCTCATCACCGGTGTAGCGGGTGTAGTTAAAGATGGCGTAAGCGATGGAACCGTTCCGATGAATTTCTTCAAAGGTGATTTCCCATTCGTTATGACATTCGATCCCATTAAAGGTCACCATTGGGTAGAGTGCCCCTGCCAACCCTTGTTGTTTAGCGTTATGGAACGCACCTGCCAACTGGTTGTAGCGGTATTCCAATAAGTTTTCGGTAACTTTCGGCTTGGCTAATGACAAGTAGAATGGTACCCCGAAAGCTTCGGTATCCCAATAGGTCGCACCACCGTATTTTTCACCGGTAAAGCCCTTTGGTCCTAAGTTCAACCGTTTGTCTTCACCATAGTACGTTGAGAATAACTGGAAGAGGTTGAAACGAATCCCCTGTTGCGCCGCGTCGTCACCATCAATGACCACGTCAGCTAGTTCCCAGCGCTTTGCCCAGACTGCTTGGTGCGCTTGTAATAAGTCCTCGTATGATTGGGCATTGACGTTTTCTGTCAACGTTGCCAAACCGCTACGTAGCGTTTTGATATCTTTATAATCACGGGAAGTGACCACGATGACCCGTTTTTCAAAGTTCTTGGTTTCATCTGGCGCTAAAGTCCCGCGGAAGATGTTCGTGACGGCTTTTTCCGTTTCCGGTGCATCCACACCACGGAGATCCGTCACGTGCAACATTTGCATGCCCAACGTGAAACGGGGGGTGCCAAAATCATTTGGTTTAGTTTCAGCAACCATGCTTCCGCCAGTCATTGCGTGACTCTTATCGAGAACTTGCCAGAATTGTTCGTCGTAGTTAGCATCTTCGTTGAAGACGTCAGCGTCGATTTGGGAAATAAATCCAATTTGGACGGGGTCCGCACTCAAATTATGAACGCTATAATGAACGTCGAATAATTCCTTTTGGGCGGCACTGACAAACCGATCGATTAAGAATTGAACTTTCTTTTCACCCTTAGTCACGATGAACGAACGCCGGAGAACGCCGGTGTGCATGTCCAAATCAACCATAAAGTCGCTAATGTCGTCCTTAGCTAAATCAACCTGGTCCCCGTCGATCGTCAAGTTAACTTTGATAAAGTTAACCGCATTGACGACCTTACCGAAGTAATCGGGATACCCATTTTTCCACCAACCAACACGCGTCTTGTCAGGGTACCAAACGCCCCCGACGTAGATACCCTTCAAAGTATCGTTAGAGTAGTGCTCTTCAAACATGCCGCGCATCCCCATGTAGCCGTTACCGATGCTCGTCATACTTTCTTGTAATCGTTTATCCGTTGGAACCAGCTCATGACTGACCACGTGCCACGGATTCACTTCAAAAATACGTTTCATGACAATTGCTCCTCCTTGGACGAATTAACGAATAACATCCTTTGTTTCTGGATCGAAGAAATGTGCTTTGGCCATTTCAAAAGCAACTTCAACGTTTTCACCAGGATTGTGGTAATCACGCGCATCAACTTGAGCCGTAAACTTAGACTTACCAGCCTTGCAATAAAGCATGCTTTCAGCACCTAAGAATTCTGAAACGACGACTTTAGTGTTAACAATGGAATCTGGCATTGCTTCAAGTGCAATCCGTTCAGCGTGAATATCTTCTGGGCGAATCCCGACAATCATTTGTTTTTGGTCGTAACCTTGAGCCTTCAAAGTCTTTAATTGACCTTCTGGCACGGCAACGTCCAAGCCTTCGCCATCCGTCACGCGACCATCGTGTAAGGTTGCGTTAAAGAAGTTCATTGATGGCGACCCCATGAACCCAGCCACGAATTGGTTAACCGGTTCATTATAAAGTTGGTGCGGGGTCCCAACTTGCATGATCTTACCATCGTTCATAATCACGATTCGGTCAGCCATGGTCATCGCTTCAATTTGGTCATGGGTCACGTAAATCATGTTAGTCTTTAAACGTTGGTGCATTTGGGCGATCGTGGTCCGCATGTCGACCCGTAACTTGGCATCCAAGTTAGATAGTGGTTCATCAAGTAAGAACGTGCCAGCATCCCGAACAATTGCTCGGCCTAAGGCAACCCGTTGACGTTGCCCACCGGAAAGGTTAGCAGGTCGCCGTTGTAAGAAGTCGGTCAAACCAAGTTGTTCAGCAGCGTTGTCGACCCGTTTCTTAATTTCCGTATTGCTGTACGTCTTGCGAATCTTTAACCCGAAGGCCATGTTATCGAAAACGGACATGTTTGGGTACAAAGCGTAAGTTTGGAAAACCATCGCAATGTCTCGGTTCTTAGGTTCCACGTCGTTCATGACCTGGCCGTTCATCTTGAAGTCACCCTTTGTGATGTCTTCTAGTCCGGCAATCATCCGTAACGTGGTTGACTTCCCACAACCAGATGGGCCAATGAAGAAGATGAATTCCCCATCTTTAATATCTAAGTTCATATCAGTAACGGAGTACTTTTCGTTACCTTCGTATTTTTTGTAAATGTGTTCGAGATTCATTTCAACCATCGAAATCCACTCCCCTATTTTCTCACTACTAAGCTACGTCCTAATACGCAACCGACTGCAACCGGTTGCTTTTACGTTCAAAAATTAAAGCTGACTTTCAGCTAGTTAGATTGATCAGCAACCTTAGTGGCCGCTGTATCCGTGGCATATTTAATTAAAACGGGTTGGCCGTTAACCGCAATTTTACCGTCACTGACTTTAACGGCGGTTTCCGTTAATAAGTTCTGATAAGTGTTGGCTTGCAAGGTCGTTGCAACTTCACTCACTTGGCCCTTTAACGGAATCCAAGCAACCAGTGCTTCACCCGCACCACGATACGTCACTTTGATGATGCCATCTTCAACCACCGCAAGCTGATAATCAGCGGCGTGCATAATTGGCAACTTCTTGATTGCAACGAGCTTTTGAATCAGCGCTGTAATATCACCGTGTTTGTCGTCCACGATGTCATCCTTATCAAAGAGTGACGGTTCGTGTTCGGCTAAAAATTCTTGCCCGTTGTAAATTAGCGGAATCCCGCGTTGCAAGAAGATCCACGTCAAATTATTGACGGCTTCCGGCTGACTGTGCAACAAGCTCATCATTCGGGCATTGTCGTGATTTTCTAAGAAACGCATCTTGATATAGTTTGCGGGGAAGGTCGCGTCTTGCCGTTGAAGCAAGTCCACGTAGCCATCCACCGTGCGCCGTCCTTGCCAGTAATCCTTGAAATCACCGAAGACGTCGTAATCGTAAGTCATATCAAAGGCTTGGTAGAGTTCGCTATCAGATAGCCCAACGTACCCTTGTGCCCGTAGTTCCTGAATAAAGCCGCTACCAGCGGATTCAGCTAACCACAAGGTGCCAGGATGTTTGGCGTTAACTTGGCGACGAGCTTCTAGCCAAAAATCGAGTGGGACTAATGGCGCAACGTCGCAACGGAACCCATCAACGAACTGGCTCCAGTAAAGTAAGGTGTCGATTTGGTACTGCCATAAATCATGCTGGCCATAATCCAAATCCTTTACATCGCTCCAGTCGCCGACTTTGTTCATCAACTGACCCTCAGCATCATGGTAGAACCATTCCGGATGTTTTGTCGCCAGTACGGAGTCGGGTGACGTGTGATTATAGACAATGTCTAACATCACTTTCATCCCGAGTTCGTGTGCTCGGTCCGTCAAGGCTTTGAAGTCGTCCAAGGTCCCGTATTCTGGGTTAATCCCGCGGTAATCTTTAATGGCGTAAGGTGATCCGAGGGTCCCTTTACGGTTGGCTTCACCAATTGGATAAATTGGTAATAACCATAAGATATCAGTACCGAGGTCCTTGATCCGTTGCAGATCAGCAGTGACTGCGGCGAATTTACCAGATTTTGAGTAGTTACGTACGAACACGGAATAAATCATGTCGTTGCGTAAATTCGTTTGCGTATCGCGTGCCATTAATCTTCCTCATTTCTCTTCTATTTGTTGACTAGTCGTTAAAAGACCCCGGCTTCATCAACTTCTGGATCTTTAAATTTAGTCTTAAGGTAAACCCATAACACAACGAAGGCTAAGCTCAACGACTGGACCGTTAACTCGATTGTCACGTCAAAGTGAATCAAGCCAATGACCATCGCCAGCAGGCTACCAATCCCCATCATCATTAATGAGAGGTTGACGGCTTCACGATAGTTGCGAATATGAGTGATTTTGTTATGCCGCGACAAGAATAAGAAGAACGCCGCGCCATTAACGAGGATCAGGTTGACCCCCACGATGATTAGGCCAAGTGTCATTAACATAAAGAGTCCAATCATCACTTTGTTACTTTGATACCAAGAGTCCACCAAGAAATCATGCGCGTTGGTCTTTAAATTGTACGTTGGCACGTACTTAGCGTTAAACGCGCTACCGACTGCTTTGACTTGGAACGTTTTGGCGCGTAAATTAATCACGCTTTTACGTCCGGCCATGTCAGCGGCGGTTAAGTTAAAGCCAGCGACTTCATCCTGATTGCTCAGGATTACTTGGTGTTTCACGTTGGTAAATTGTTGATCTTTAAACTGTGCTTGCTTAAAAGCCGTTTGCATCGCTGAGCTATCAGCCATGCGATCAATCGTTGGTAAGAACGGCTTTAAGTTGAAATTCGTTTGATGATTATAGTAAAACGGAATTGGCATCAACATTACCGCGGTTAAGAATAGAAAAATCACGATAATTTGTAACCAGTTATATTTGTCACGGTTCGCAAACATTCTTCGAGGTGAGAAGAGGCTGCCAAAAAACCGGACCGGAAATGCGATGGATCCTTCCTTTTTTGCTGAAATCTGCATCTAAATTCACCTCTACTAAAATTTGTTTTAACCTTTACTCCCACCGGCAAGTAATCCGGAAACGAAGAACCGTTGTAGGTAGAAAAACAGGCAGGCAATTGGTAACGCCACTAGAATCGCACCGGCCGAGAATAAGACGACTTGTTGATTTTGAGCGTTATTAATGAATGTTTGTAACCCCACGGCAACAGTGTAATGTGATTCAGACGTCAATAAGAACTTCGCCATCAGGTAATCTTGAACTGGTGACATGAAGGCCCAGAGCGCTTGAACCGCGATCATTGGTTTAACTAGTGGTAAGACGATTGACCAGAAAATTTTGAAGTTCCCGGCCCCGTCCAACTTAGCTGATTCATCTAAGTCGTAAGGTACGTTATCAAAGTAACCCTTCATCAACCAAGTGTTTTGTGGAATCCCACCACCAATGTAAATGGCGGTCAAGAACCAGTAGTGGTCCAACGCGTTTAACATGTTGGCCAAGACGTAGTAAGCGGTCAAGGCAGCCATGGTTGGCACCATTTGGATAACGATGAAGAAGGTTAAACTGAATTTCTTACCAGCAAAGCGGTAACGACTGTAAACGTAACCCGCTAAGGTCACAACGATAACTTGAATAACCATACATGAAATTGAAATCACCATGGTGTTCAAGTACCAGCTACCGTACAGCGTCGTGGTAAAGAGAGCTTTGAAGTTGGCTAAGGTCCATTTGCCGCCGAAATCAAGAACGAACGCTGAAACGTTGGCATCCTTGAAAGCGGTAATGAAGGTAATTAATACCGGATAGATAATAATAATCGCTAAGATCGCCATGTAAAAATACGTGAAGAACTCTTTCCAAAAACGATGCCGCCGGGCGCTATTTTGTTTGGAATTTACATTTTTAGTTGGTGCAGTTGCATTTTCCATAACCTAGTCCCCCATTTCAAACGCGTGCGTCTTCTTGAAGACGATCAGTGAAATCCCAATAACCAGTACGGAAATAATTAACGTAACGGCAGCCGCAAGTGAGTACTGTGGTGACGTCCCAGTCGTTAATTTGTAGATCCATGAAATCAAGATATCCGTCCCACCGGCATTTGCACCGACATCACCGGGACCACCTTGGTTGAACAGGTAGATCATCGAGAAGTTATTGAAGTTAAACGTGTATTGTGTCACGAAGATTGGTGCTGCAATCGCAAAGATGGTTGGTAACGTGATTTTGTTGAACTTTTGCATCACGGTCGCCCCATCCAAAGTTGCGGCTTCGTATAAATCTTCGGGAATGGCTTGCAAGATCCCGGTAATCATCACATAGATGTATGGGAATCCAAGCCAGCCTTGAATCATAATAATGGCAACTTTCGTCCAGAACGTATCGGTCATCCAGTGAATTGGTGCAATGTGGGCAAATGGAACCAAGGTGTTCCATAAGCCAATGACTTGCACGTTGATGGCACCGGCTGAATCGTTGAAAATGTTTGAGAAACTCATGATGGAAACGAAGGCTGGAATGGCCCATGGGAGTAAGAAGATAACCCCAAATAGCCGCTTGCCCTTGATAAAGTTTTGGTTGGCAATAACCGCCGTTGCGATCCCAATGATGATTTGTAACGTTGTCGCGCAGACCGTCCAAATAACGGTCCAGCCAAAGACGGCGTTAAACGTTGCCCGGTAACTGCTCAAGAAGAACATTGACGTGAAGTTCTTGAAACCGATCCAGTCCAGCAACATTGCCGGTGGAATGTGGGCAAAATCATAGTTGGTAAAGGCCATCAGTAAGGTAACCAGTACCGGGAACACAATCGTGAAAATCATTAAGAAGTAAGCTGGTGTGGTCAGTAAGTAAGCAAACCCACCATCCAATAAGTTCGCGCCTAATTCTTTAAACGTGTGTGAAACTTTTTTACCATTGTTGATCAATTGTGCCACGTGTTTGGCATCGTACATATTTGCGATCCAAAATACCAGGAACACAATGGTCAGTAAAATCTGTAACGTCCCATAAATCATCATGAACAATGAGTTGTCTTCCATTGAGACAGAACCCAGTGTGAACAAGTTAGCAAATGCGCTAACCCCAACTAAAGCAAACTCTGCTACGAATGCCAATAAGATGATGATAAAGAGGACACCCTTGATTGTTTGGCCATTATAGAACTGACCCAACCCGGGAATAATTGACAGGCGTTGCGCTTTTTTTGCATCTTTTTTCTGCATGTCGCCCGTACCCCTTTCCTAATAAATCCTAAATTAAGTGCTTTTTCCTTTTAAAAAGGCTGAGACAAAACGAATTTTGTTTCAGCCCCCTTAAACGCTATTTAAAATAATGACTATTTATCATATTTCTGAGAAATATTAGTTAAAATGGTCTTTTGTGCTTTGTTAGCAGCTTGTTTTGGTGTCATCTTGCCACTAGCAGCGTTAGTAACCATCGTTTGTGCTGGGGTCCAAACTTCAGACATTTGTGGCAAGTTGATCAAAGGAACATCCTTGTCATATTGTTTGGAAACAGCGCTAGCCATGTCATTACCAGTCGCAACGGCTGACTTACGTGCAGCGGTGTTTGCTGGAATTTCACTAGCAGACTTGTAAAGACTCTTTTGACTAGCATCGTTTGAAATGTAGTCTAACCAAGCTTGTGCTGCGGTCTTGTTCTTAGAGTAGTTAGAAACTGCCCAAGCTTTCCCACCGGCAAACGCTTGATAATCCTTACCATTGTTCAAAGTAGGTAAAACGGCAACCCCGTAATCAATCTTAGACTTCTTGTAAGTAGCAGCCATCCAAGGACCATCGATAACGGCAGCGGTCTTGCCAGAAGTAAATTGTGACGTTACAAAGTTTTCGTTTGAAGTGACATTTTGCATCCCACTTGGCCAGTACTTCGTGAACCATTTGGTCATGTAGCTTAACCCTTCAACGGCGCCGGAGTTGTTCAAGCCCATCTTCTTAGCATTGGTGTTGTTATCACCGAAGACGTAGCCACCGTAACCCTTGATGACACCGAATGAGTTATAGAAGTTAGTCCATTGTGTTAAGAAAGCAACTGATTTCGACTTGTCGTTAGCATAAGCATATTTCTTATCCTTAGTTAACTTTTCAAGATCAGTGAATGACTTAGGTGCGTTCTTAATCAACTTCTTGTTGTAGTAGAGCACATCAGATTCGATCGTAACGGGTGCAGCGTAAACCTTACCTTTATAGGTAACGGATTTCTTACCAGTTGCATTGTAACGACCGTTAACTAACTTAGCCGTAGCTAATTGTCCCTGTGACGCCATTTGACCAACCCGGTCGTATGGTGCCATCAAAACATCGGGACCCTTACCTGAAGGACCATCCAACTTCAAAGCGTCGTCTTCATCAAGCATGGCCTTGTATGAAACCTTCACCTTAACGTTGTTCTTCTTTTCAAACGCAGGAATCACAGACTTCATATATGATTTATACGAAGGGTCTGCAGAAACCTTCAATGTCTTACCCATCTTTGATGAAGAGCTGGATGAAGACTTACTATTACCACAACCTACAAGCGTGAGTGCTAAGCCCGTGGCTAAAACACCCATCCCCAACTTTTTCCAAGTACTCATAGTGCTTCCTCCTTGCGAAGTATCTTAATTCATTTACCATAATTTATTATGCAACTATGCAAACGCTTTCGCAAGCGTTTTCGTAATGTTAACGTTAACAACATTTGTTAAAAAATAAATCCCAGCTAGATAATTAGCTGGGATTTACTGTTATATCAACATTTATACCAATTTATAAAATGTTAACGATTTTTGTTTATAAACATTAGTGTGGTTAATACTATACCAATTGTTGAATAATCAGCCAATGCTTGCATTAATTGGCTTGGACCACAATGTTACTCCAAGCAGGCAACGTCACTTGGTCAGCCGCAACGGTCGCCCCGCCCTGCACGAGTAAGACCCGTTTCCCTGCAAACGGTAACGTATAAGTTTGTGGTTGATCTGTTAAGTTACAGATGACCGCAGCGCGTTCATTCGTATCATCAATCAAGTAAGTAAAGAGTCGTTGATCACTCGGTAACATGATGAACTGGCCACTTGCGAGCGGTGCTTGTCGTTTCAATTTAAGCAATTCACGGTAGTAATTGAAGACACTGTTCTCATCAGCCATTTCATCGTTCGCATTCATGCGATCGGTTGCACCATGTTTCCATGGCAAGTGGTCTGAGAAACCGTGGTACTGGCTGTCATCCCATTGCATCGGACCGCGGCCCGCCATTTTATGGGTACGATTGAGCATGTCCATAATGGCAGCCTGCGACTTGCCCGCCGCTTTAGCACTGGCGACAAATCCTGGCACCGTCTGGTCTTCAAAGTCGGCTACGTTATCGTAACGAATATTCGTTAGGCCCAGTTCCTCGCCGTAGTAGATGATTGGAATCCCACGCTGTAAATACAACGCCGTTGCTAACGATTTGGCACTTTCCAGTGGATAATTAGCGTCACCATAACGCGTGGCCACCCGTGCCATGTCATGATTATTCCAATAAAGCGTTGGTAAACTAGTATCCGCTAAAGCAGCTTGAATCCCAACCGTATGTTGTTTATAAGTTGTCACATCCATTGGTCGTGGTTGGAACATGTCGGAGAACGTTGGGTCATCCCCCGAATTATCATCCGCAAACGTCTTAAACGTAATGACGTTATCGCACTCGTCCGTCCCCGGCTTCGTGTAATCGACCATTAAGTGGGCATCGGCTGACGACGCTTCGCCCACAACGTAAGTTTCAGGGTGCTTCGCTTTGATTCCCGCGACAAAATCATGTAAGTATTGATGGACTTTAGGAAGGTGCGCGTAAAACATATCACTAATAATTGGCGTTTGATCGCCGGTCGCACTCGGATAGTTCTGACGAAAATCAGCTTTGGCTAAGTGAATGAAGGCGTCCAATCGTAACCCATCGATTCCCTTTTCCACCCAGAACTCAGCAACATCGCGCATCGCTTGTTGAACGGCTGGATTTTTCCAGTTTAAATCGGGCATCCGCTTATCAAATAAGTGGAAATAATATTGGGGCCCGCCCGCGGGATCTTTTTCCCAGACGCTGCCACCGAAAAACGACCCCCAATTATTAGGCCGGCCGCCATCCGCAGCGGGATCTTGCCACAAGTAATAGTCGCGATATGGACTATTCGGATCAGCTACCGCTTGTTTAAACCACGGGTGTTGGTCCGACGTGTGGTTCAAAACGAAGTCAAACAGAATGTACATCCCGTTGGCGTGGGCCGTTTTGATGAGCTCCTCAACTTCAGCCATCGTCCCCAAGCTTGGATCTACTTGGTAATAATCCGAGACGTCGTAACCGTTATCGACTTGCGGGGATTGATAAATCGGGTTCAACCACAGCGTTGTAATGCCTAGCTTTTTTAAATAGGGCACTTTCGCCGTGATACCCGGAATATCCCCAATGCCATCGTGGTTACTATCGTTAAAACTTTTAGGATAAATTTGATAAATCGTTTGTTGGTCATACCAGTGTTTACTCATACTAAGCTGCTCCTCTATCACCGGGTCGATTCTGCAATCGATAACCGTGAATTAATAATAATTTTTTCTTGGTCGTGGGGAGTAGCGGGTGAACCGGGATTGGCAATGTTTGCCAAAAGTAGTCTGACCGCAGCCCGGCCCATCGCTTCCAAGGGTTGCTTCATTGTTGTTAAGCGTTTCGACGCAATCTGATTCAATAAGACCCCATCAAATCCAATCACACCGTAATCTTCAGGGACCCGCTTGCCTTGCAGGATAATGCCATCTTCAATCCCGATTGCCAAACGGTCACTTGCGCAAATGAACGCCGTATTGTCAGGAAATTCCGCCCAGTGTTGCTGGACATAGTCCGTTGCGACGTGACAGTGATTGGCCAATTGAACCAGTTGGCCGCTAACTTGGTTAGCCGTAATAAAATCACGGAATCCCCGTTCGCGGTCCTGTTCAAACGGCTCGTCCACGGCAATACCAACAAAAACGAGGTTGGTATAGCCATTCTGAACGGCATACGTCGAACTATCTTGAATCGCTTGGTAATTATTCGTATCGACATAGTCGTAACCCTGTTGATTACGGCCAAAAAAGACGACTGGTTGCTTGAGCTGCTCGACCCAGGCGTAATTTTTTTGCCGAATTCCCGTTAAGATGTAGCCGTCACACTCGCCGACCTCGTAACTGTTACTGGTTGCCAATTGCAGCGCATATTGATGTTGGTTTAACTCGTTCGCGATTCCCGCTAATAACATCATGTAGTAAGGTTCGGTGGTATCCATATCTTCGAAAATCGTTAATTTGACCACACGGGTCCGCCGACTCACCAGCGCGCGTGCAGCTGCATTGGGCTGATAATTTAATTCAGCCATCACGTGCAGAATACTATCCCGTAACTCTGGTCGCACTTGTTCTGGATGATTGATCGCCCGCGAAACCGTCATTTTAGAAACGTTGGCCCGCTTAGCGACGTCATTTAACGTTGCCATTGACTAAACTCCCCCTTTTTAGTTGTCACTCAATCCCGACGCTTTATTTTAATGATCTGATCGGGTGCACCGAATGTCTAGTAACGATTTGGTGGGGCACAATCACAGCCGTTGATAACTCTTCAGCTGGACGGTCAGTCATGACGATTTTAGCTGCTTCTTCGCCTAAACGTTGTGGAAAGACCGCAATCGACGTCAAGGTCGGGTGTGCTAACTCTGAAAAGATCGAATTATTGAACCCAATCAACGAGAACTGTTTGACCTTCCATTCCGGATCGTTATGTAACACTTGTTGGAGCTTGAGTGCCATCATGTCATCGACCGCCACAAAGCCGGTCACGTCTGGGTATTGTTCAAAGAAATGCTTCATGGATTTGACCCCTGAGGCATGGTCTTCGAACCGCGCTTCTAATAAAATACTTGGTAATTGGTGTTGCATCATTGTCCGCTGGTACCCGAGCATCCGGTCACCCTGAACCATTTTGGATAAATCTGAATACAGAAAACAAATGCGCTGATGTCCGCGATCGACTAAGTACTGCGCCGCGTCCGTTCCGGCCTGTACGTTGTCGTTATCGACATAGGACGTCTTATTGACATCTTGATACGGTTTTCCAATAATGACGTACTGCACGTCAAAATGGTTTAGTCGTTCGACCACCGGATCATCTTTTTCTGAGTACAACAAAATAAAATTGCGAATGTGACCCTGCGCAATCATGACGTCAATATTATGCACGAGTTCGTCACTAGAAATCCCCGTGGCGAGGGTCGTCATTGACCCGTTCTTGCTACAAACTTCGTTAATTACCCGAATCATTTCCAAGAAAAATGGGTTTGAAAAAATTTCGTGATGATCAACTGGTAAAACGACGCCAATCGTATTACTAGCTTTAGTGGCTAAATTTTGCGCATTAAAATCCGGTGCGTAGTTTAATTCACGGGCAGCTTTAATGACCTTATCCCGCGTTGGTTTACTGATGACTTTGCTACCATGCATTGCACGGGACGCCGTTGATGGCGAAACCCCCGCGCGCTTGGCAACATCTTTGATCGTTGCCATGTTGTCCCCTCCAATCGAATGTTTCTACAAGCTTAAATATAAAACGTTTTCAATATTATTGCAAGCGATTGCATAAGTATTGCGTAATTTTTCATCATGCGCTACAATCAGCCGACTAACTATGTGCATTACCGGCTCGTTCCCATTAAATCCATATCGTTCGTACCACAATCATTTGGTAAAAACCTAAATCAGACTAGCAATACCCCACGTTTTCCCTTACAATACTAGTTAATTCATCACTTAGGGGGAAACAATTCGCTATGGGCTCACAAACTATTGTCAAAAAAATCACAACGTTAGGCGTCCTCACCGCTATGCAGATTGTGCTGGGCAGCCTGCTATCCATTCAATTTTTAACGACCAAAATTGCCTTTGCTTTTATCATCGTTGCGTTGACGGCCCGGATCTTCTCACCATTGGTTACGGCTGGTAGCACCGCTCTTGCCTATTTTTTAGGCATGCTCCTGTTCCCGAAATTCACTTTTTTCCCGGGATTCATTCTAACCGCCTTCTTGACGGGGCTAACTTTTGGCATCGCGTTTCAACACAAAACGACCTTGCTGCGGCTATTACTTGCCAATTTCATCGTCGTCTTTATCTGGAATTTCATTTTAAATAGCTTGTGGCTACATATCATGTACCTCACACCGTGGGCAGCGCTATTAACGACCCGGTTCATTCAAGAAATCGTGACCTACGCGATCTACACGGTGGTTCTACTGGCACTCTTCAAGATTCCGGTGCTCAACCAACTCACTAGTAAATTCAACCTGCAATAAACAGGAGCAATTTAGTGCAACAAAAAAAGAGCTGAAATTCAGCTCTTTTTTGATGCAGCTATTATTTAACGTACTTTGCGACCTGTGTCCCAGCTTGGCGACCAAAGATCACGATTTCAGCAACGGAGTTCCCACCGATCCGGTTGTCCCCGTGCAGCCCACCGGTGACTTCACCAGCAGCGTAGAGGCCAGGAATTGCTTGCCCGGACTTCTTCAATACTTCGGTTTGTGGATTGATCTTAACGCCACCCATCGTGTAGTGAATCCCGGGGGCAATCTTAATCGCGTAATACTTTGGCGTATTCAACTGGTTATCCATCCCGGTCGTCCGCTTGAATTGGCCGTCCTTCTTGTTCTTGACGTCCTTATTCCACGTTTTAACGGTCGTGGCTAAGTTGTCACTTGAAACTCCAAGCTTCTTAGCTAAGCCGGCGAGACTGTCGGATGAAACGACCATGCCCTTCTTCTGGTACTGGTTGATAGCCGTGACCCGCTTCTTAACGCCGCCGTCAAAGAGGACGTAAGCGTACTTGCCAGATTGCTTGTTAATGGCTGCGGAGACCACGTCACGGGTTCCCATTTCATTGGTGAAACGTTCCCCTTGTTTGTTGACCAAGATGCCACCTTCACCACGTACTGCTTCACCAACTAAGTATGGTGGCTTTTGGTAAACCGTTGGGTGAATTTGAATCTTGTTCATATCAACCGTGTAGCCACCCAGTGACTTGATCATCTTGATCCCGTCACCAGTACTCCCAGCTTGGTTGGTCGTGACGTACTTAGACAGGTCTGGACGATATTTCTTAATCATGGCCTTGCTTGCACCGAAACCACCAGTTGTCACGATAACCGCTTTGGAACTGATTGTTTTTGTTTTATCTTGATTAAACTTAACTTTGACGCCGTCAACTTTGCCAGACTTTTCATTGATCTTAGTGACGTCGGCGTTGACGTAAATTGGTATGTTATTTTTCTTAACGTTACG
Organism: Lactiplantibacillus paraxiangfangensis; assembly: GCF_036246185.1. Taxonomy (NCBI): domain Bacteria; kingdom Bacillati; phylum Bacillota; class Bacilli; order Lactobacillales; family Lactobacillaceae; genus Lactiplantibacillus; species Lactiplantibacillus paraxiangfangensis. Next base: position 11,356 of record NZ_BTPW01000013.1, on the reverse strand, counting down.
GAGTAAACCGCTGACTAAGTAACCCCCGACCGCGGAACCATCCGCTGGTCGGTGAGTCCGTTTAACACTCATCCCACCGGTAATCGTTAAGTTATTCAGCTTGATTCCCATGCCATCTAACCAATCAACGGCACTGGCAGAATGGTCAACGAAGAAGCGTAACATCTTCTTGTCGTTCGTCCCGTGGCCACCCTCGAGCGTCTCTTTATAGAACTTATCGTTAGAGTCTTTGACGCCGGCTTTCTTTTGAACCTTCGTTTCCGAAGCGTTCATCCCGGAGGAAGCCTTTAACGTGTTCCCACCAGCGACCGGCATCTTTTCTAAAATAACGGGTTTGAGTCCCTTTTCTTTCGCAGCTAATGCGGCGGACATCCCAGCACCACCGGCACCAACGATGACGACGTCGTACTTCGACTTCAGGTCCTTAACGGATGAATATTGGGTCTTTGACGCCCCCGTTGTCACCTCTGTTTTTTTGGAACTGCTACTACTGCTACTCTTCTTGGTCGTGTTAGCATTACCACATCCTGCTAAACTAGCAGTCACCAACGTTAAGCTAGCAATAACTGAAAATAAGCGTGTCTTCATTATCCGTTCCCCCTCGATAAATGAGATATTGTGAATTTATTATTTTATTGTATCATGCCAGTTTTAGCTTAATAACCCTTAAACGTAAATCCTAATCAACTTCTTACCCATAAGATTGATAAAATTTCACAATATAAAAGGCATCCCCCGGTCAAAACTGGGAAACGCCTTTATTAATGATACGTATTTTTAATTTAACGCCGCGACCATCCCGTCTAAAAACGTCGTCACGTCGCCGACAAATACTTGGTGTGACGCCGCCATAATTGGCGCAGTCGCATCGCGATTAACGGATAGGACGTGCCGCGCACCCGCGATGCCAGCTAAATATTGGTCGTCACCCGAAACACCTAGATTGATCAAAACTTCAGGGGCGACAGACACGGCATCCCCGCCAATCTGTTGATCAATACTGAACTGCTCCAAGCTCGTCAATGGCTGAGTGACCGCAATGGCCGCCCCAATCCACTTAGCCAGCTGTTGTGCTTGTAATAACACGGCGGGGTCCAGTGCGCCCCGGCCCAAAGTCACAACCCGTTTGGCAGTTGCAATACTGCCCACGTTAACGGGAACGTCCTTGGTCAAATTCAACTTCTTAACAACCCGGTGCAAATCTGATACGGCTAACTGTTCCGGTTCCTTGTGAGTTTCACTAGTAGCCGCTTCAACCGCCGGTGCGTTCAGCGTGTGGGTCGCAAACGTGGTCGCTAGGCTGTCCGCCGTTCCGACTAATAGTGGCAACATTTCTAGGTCCTGCGTGAGTGCCATCATTGGTGAACGCACACCGTACGCTAAGTCCCCAATCAAGGTTGTCACGCTGAGTAACTGGGGTGTGCTTTGGCTCACCGTTTGCCAAGCCGTCAAGGCAGCTGACTGGAAAAAAGCGCCATTTTCATCAGCCTGACTAGCCGTTGATAAAGCACCCAGGGTCAGGGCGCGGGCCGTTGCCAGCAGTGGCGCTAATTCGGCTAACGGGGGTTGTTCCATCAGGGCCAATTGTTGAATCTGACGACCCGCACGTTCTAAAATCCCCGCACCAACGGCACTGAGCATCATCTGACCAACGGCTTGGACCCGCTGAAAGATTGCCAAGCCTTGTCCAATGGCGCCCATCCGGTCACTAGCCGTCACTTTGACCTGTTCAAGCGTTAAATCTGCCAGCGCTAAGCCCCGCAAGCCTAACGTATCAAGCTGATTGACGATTTTCACCCCAGGTTGATCCGCCCGAACTAAGAAGGCACTCGGCACGTCCGGTGGCGTTTGCGCTAAAACTAAGTAAGTCTGTGCCATTCCCGCATTAATTACGTGGGTCACCGTCCCCGTCAATTGCCAGCCGTCTGCCACTGGCATGGCTGTAACGGCGGCGGTTGCGGGGGCCCCCATAGCGGATAGTCCCATTAGTTGTAGCGTTTCTAAGTAATCGTGCTTTTGTTGCGTCGTTCCGAACATTGTGATGGCATCAACCACTTGCCACCAAGTTGCCAGTAGCGTGGCCAAACTAGCCGAACGCTGTGCCAATGCAAGAACACTCAAGGTCTGCTCACTCAACCGGTCCGCGTCGGCGGACAAGCCTGTTTGTGGCAAGCCCCGTTTCTGTAGCGCCGTCAAAACGGTAGGCGCCATTTTACCTGACGCTTCCATGTCGGCCACCAGGGCCATTAAATTATCATCCATTAAGCTCAGCAGTTGCCGCCACTGTTGGCTCTGTTTAGCGGTTAAATTCAAATTCATCCTGGTTTTTCACCTCGTTAATTTATTACGTCTAACTTACCACATTTCGGACTCCTTCAAGGAATAAAAAGTGTTCATTGATCACCTTAATTAAAAATAACGACATACTATAAAAAGATAACTTGGTTATTTAGTCAAGCCAAATAGGTCCCACGCACTGCTATACTTTACAAAGGACTTATTCCTTAGAATTTGAGGGGGGACGCTCATGGATGAGCACACATTAGATCCAACAGAATTTAATAAAATGAAAAATGGCGGGTGGTACGACGTCGCAGACCCAGAAATTGCCCGCGTTATGACACAAGCTAACCAATTAACGTTTAAATTTAATTACGGGGACCAAGAAATGGACCCGGAAACGGTTAAACAACGTTTATTCGGTCAGGCCGATGAGTCCAACTTAGTGTTTGGCCCCATTCGGATGAGTACGGGAATCAACACTTTTCTCGGTGAAGGCGCCATGGTCAATTACGATTGTGATTTTATGGACCATGCCAAAATTGAAATTGGTAGCCGGACCTTGATTGGCCCCCGCTGCCAACTGATTACTGACTACCATCCCCTACACGTGGATAGCCGCCAGCTGGGAAAAATGTTCACCAAGCCCATTAAAATTGGCGCTGATTGTTGGCGCTGGCGCAACCATCATGGGTGGCGTCACGCTGGGAAACAAAACTATCGTTGGTGCTGGTGCGGTCGTCACCCGTTCTTACGTTGACGGTTCGGTTATTCTTGGCGGAAATCCAGCCAGCGTCATCCGACCAACTGACGACGTCAATTCAGACATCCCGGAAGACGAATTTAAGGCACGTCAACTGATTATTAAAGTTGACCAACACCTCAAAGTGAACGAAAGTGTTCAAGTCGCTGCGATGACGCTCCCAGCCAACACTCGCGGGGGCCACTATAGCTTTACTTCTGAAGACGACACCATTTTGTCCGTCTCACATGCAGGTGTTATTGAAGGCCGGAAGCGTGGTCAGGCCAAAGTCACTGTTCTCTTTATTCAACCTAACTTTGACCAAGTGATTTCAGAAGAAGTCCTCATCACCGTTGAATAGTTAATCCAACACTGACGCTTCAATTACTATTACATTAATCACTTATGACCTAGTCCGGTCGCCACTGATAACATGCGGTCGTGGAACCGGGTTAAGCCTGAGGAGCGGTCTTAACCCTCGCCCGGAACAATTTCAAAAACCGCAATTATCCCGGACCGTCCGTGGTGTAAGGCCGACAAAAAGCGTCGCCCAAACGCCACCATCACGACCGATGCTATCAGTGACAACCTCAGAGCATTCAATAAATCTAGATAATTGAAACTGTACTTAGTGACGTCGGACATAATTGGTGTGCTGTGTCGGCAACATTTGTCGGTGTTTCTTTGCCGATGAATGTTACGGGGCGGTTCAAAGACGTGGGTTATCGGCTTTGAACTGAGGTTCCAGACCGCACTTCGGCTGGGACCGCCCCCATAGCACACCAGTTATGTCCGACAAAACGGCCAATTAGGATCAAACGTCACAGATTCAGCACCAAATCCAAAATGAACGGCAAACCGACGCTTATCGCCAGTTTGCCGTTCATTTTTTGTATTCAACCTCTAAAATTAATTACTGTTTTGGTTCAGTAAAGCCGTATTCTAAAATTCCCATGTAGGTTTTAGCCCGCTCAACAATCCATTGCACGTCATCCATCGACTTAACGTCATGATTCTTAGCCATGTGGACTTGAAACTCTGCAAAAATCTGATTATAGACGCCCACGATTAAATCAACGACATCGTCTTGATTCAATTCGGGACGCAATTTCATCTGCGTTAAAACATCTTGAATCAGATGCCGAGTCACCGTGATGCTTTGCGTGTATAATTCCTTGATCTGCGTCTGGACCTTCGCTGGTAATTGATCGACCTCACCGTATGCGTTAATTAATAACCGCATCTCATCTGGGTGGGTGCGACCGAATTCACTCTTATACTTAGTCCCCCGCACGATTAAGGCGACTAAATCACTGGGCGCTTCGTACGCCCGCGGATCAATATTATCCATAATCGTCTGCGTGGCGGTCTGCACGGTGAGCACGTATAGCGCTTGTTTACTGCCGTAATAGTGGAAGATCAACCCTTTTGAGACTTGGGCTTTTTCCGCAATCAGATCCGTTTTAGCATCCCGATAACCGGATTCCGCAAAAGTGTGTAATGCGGCCTGCATGATGCGGGCCTCTTTTTGGGGGTCCTTAGACGTTTTTTGTTTGGTCATCCCTGACTCCCTTCCGCTACTGGGCTAAATCGCGTCGCCGGTAGCCAATTGCTGCTACAACTAATATTAGCACAGTCAGCGCAAGACACCACCAGTTGGTTGACCAGACAACGGCTTTAAGTGGAACTTTATTCACAAAGCCTAACGGGGTTAAATGCTTCGCCCACTTCGGCAAATCGATCAAGTTGCCCAAGTATAGGGAGAAAAAGGCGTAGGCCACCCAGGCCCAGGCTAAGTACCGCCACTTTGATAGCCACCCCGTCAATAGACTGGCAAAGGCTATCATCACTAGCATTGCTGGGACATACGCCAAAAAGACGTGCCAGTAAGTCAACCAGCTAATCGGGTCCTTCATATCCGCGGCACCCATCAGATACATCCCACCGAGACCAGCAAACAGAACCACGATACTCGTCAACATGGCCCAGCCCGTATAACTCGCCCAGACGTGCCAACGGGAGGTTGCCGTTGCCGAAATTTGATGCAAGTAGCCCTTATTTTCATCACTGACCAGCTTCAGCATGAGCTGAACTGCGGCAATGAGCGCCACGATAACCATCACAACCGCCAAAATGGCAATAAAGTTTTTCACAATGAGTCGGTTCGCAGATGCAAGGGCCGTCGCTCCCAACAATTGTTTAATCATTGGGTTACTTTTAGCCAGGTCACCGATGGTATTAAAGACCGAGCCATAGGCCACCCCGAGGTCAAAGTTTCCGATGGTCCAGGCAATGATCATTCCCCGTGATTGCCGCCATAACAAACTGACGGGCCCCTGAAGCCAGCGACTGGCGCGTTGCCGACCTTGACGCACGGTAATTAGTCCCGCGCCGAGGTCACGTTGAAGACCCAATCCTAGCGCCAAGCCTAGGCAAACTAACCCAAAGAGGACGTACGCAATCACTGGTAGCCAATGGTTAGCTTGATAAGCGCTGATTTTTTCAATCCAGCCAAATGGAATCCACCACGTCAATTTTGGATGACTGACATCGGTACTCATGCGAACGACGTACATTACGCCTAAAATAGCGTAACTTAGCATGGTCGCACCGCTTGCGTTGTTGGCCAACTGCGCAACGACCAGGGTCAACATACCGAATGCCCAACCCAACGCTGCTAACGCCAAGCCAATTAACCAGTTACCGGTCGTATCCGCACCGGGCATTCCCGCGACTTGTAACCCCAAGCCAAAGAGTAAGCCGACCAGCCCATTAAGCAGGGTCAATTCAACCGCACCAGCTAATAGTGGCGCACCCCGGCCAACCGCGTGAGCACGGATTAATTCTAGTAACCCGTCATCTTCGTCCCCACGGGTTGTCGCGACCCCAATCATAATATTCATGATAACCATAAACAGGGCCATAAAGACGACCATTTCAGTCGCAAATACCTTGGCCGTCGTGTACGGATGTTGCGCTGTAAACGCCCCAAAGAGTGAAACCATGGCAGGTGTCTTCAGCGTCTTAATGATTTCATTAATGGCGGTCTGATCACTGTAAATGCCATCAAATTTAGCCGCAATTGCCGTTAATAGGCCAGCCAAAATGACGATCCACAAAACCAGTTTGGCCCAGTCGCGTTTGAGGTTAAAACGAATTAGCAGACCGGTCCGCTGAAATAGTTGTGTTAAATTCATCACCATCACTTCCCATCCGGCATTTGCCCATTTTTCTCATAGTAGCGCATGAACAAGTCTTCCAACGTTGGAGGCGTCGTAGTTAAGCTAACGAGTTCTCTTGCCGTTAGGAATGCCATCACGGCCGTGAGCTGATCAGCGTCGACCGCTAGACTGACGTGGTTAGGACCTGATTTGATCGTCATACCATGAACACCGGGTAATTGGTCAATGCCATCTAAGACCTGCTTCGTTTGCACGTCGACGGTCGTCCGGGTCAAATGGCGCATCTCGGCCAAGGTCCCCGTCTCAACGACTTGGCCTTCACGAATAATGCCAATCCGATCACACATTTTTTCTACTTCAGAAAGAATATGACTCGATAACAGCACGCTCTTTCCCCGTTGTTTTAGCTTCAAGACTTCATTTTGGAACGTCTGCTCATTCAAGGGATCTAGCCCAGAGGTTGGTTCGTCAAAAATATAAAAATCCGCATCCGTTGAAAACGCCGCAATCAATGCAACTTTTTGCCGGTTACCCTTTGAATAAGTGCGCGCTTTTTTCCGCGGATCCAGCGCAAACTTTTTGATCAATTCGTCAGTATGGGCGCTGTGTTTTTCACCGTTCAGCTTTAAGAAGAGGTCAATAACTTCGCCCCCGCTCAAATTGGGCCACAGATAAACATCGCCGGGAACGTACGCAATGCGTTGGTGAATTTTGACACTGTCACGCCAGACGTCCTGACCAAAGATGGTCGCTGAACCCCCGCTAGCCCGTAAAATTCCTAATAAAATCCGAATCGTTGTCGATTTACCGGCGCCGTTGGGGCCAATAAAGCCAAAAACTTCTCCGGGATAAATTGCAAAATCAATATCTTTCAACGCGTTAAACTTACCAAAGCGTTTTTGTAAATGGGTCACTTCTAGTACTGGTGCTTGTTTTGTCATATATTTTCACTCCCATCACGGCGGCAATCAGCCGTCCGTCTAAATTCAAAAGCAATCATAATCGTCATTGACTTATAAGTCAATGACTGGCCAGTCAATACTTTGAACTTCTGTTTATCAACGTGCCAGATTCCCCAATACAAAGGCTTTTCACGCACTAAAAAAGCGTTTGGATAATTTCCAAACGCTTAACGTTAACTATTTTAATACAAAGTTGGCACCAGGCCGCCGTCAGCACGCAACGCTTCACCGGAAAAGCTGCTAGCAAACGGACTGGCTACGAACACCGTTAACCGGCCAATTTCTTCGGGACGGATCAAGCGCTGAATCTGAGACAACGGCCGGTGGTTAACCATAAAGTCATGTTCCCACTGATCCTTTGGTAGATCAGAATCCGCATACATCTCATCCAGCATATGCTGAACGCCTTCCGTCAAAGTCGAGCCGGGCATGACCGTGTTCACGGTCACGTGCGTTCCCACGGTTAATTTAGACAAGCTTTTTGCCAGTGATAAATTCATGGACTTGGTCATTGAATACTGAGGCATTTCACCGGACGGCATGACCGCCTCTTCACTCGCAATAAAAATAATGCGCCCAAAGTCCTTAGCTAACATCGATGGCAAATAGTGCTTCGCGAGCCGGTTGCCAGACAACACGTTGACCTTAAAGAAACGGTCCCAAGTGGCGTCATCAATGTCGCCATACGCCATCGGGGCAAAGATACCCATGTTGTTGACTAAAACGTCGACCGTCGGCACTAACTTGAATAACTTTTCAGCTTCCGCCGGGTTGCTAATATCAAACGGCGCTGCCACTGGTGTCGTTTCTGGATACGCAGCTGCTAATTGATCAACGACTGCTTGGACCGTATCCGCCCGCCGACCATTAATGACGACGTCCGCACCTTCTTTAGCAAAAGCGGTCGCAATTGCGCGTCCAATTCCTTTAGTTGAACCAGTCACCAAGACCCGTTTGTGTTCCAATCCCATTTCCATACGTTAAGTCCTCCGTTCGTTTTAACTACTGCTAAGTCTAAGTGATTCCTTCGGGCAACTCAATTTTATCGGCTTATTAAAATAATGCAGATTATTTCCCGGGAAATTTCAACGCAAAAAAGCCACCGGTTAAAAAATTTAACTGGTGGCTTCTATGTACCAAACTATTCTGCACTACTCTTTTCGTATTCTGCCAAAACGGGCATCACGTAGCGTTTTTCGGCCTGACGACGTGCCAAAATAGCATCATCCATATCAGCAAATTGTTGGTTCAATACTAACCGTCCGCGATACATTAATCGTGCGACCCACTTTTGTGAGCACCGATCAAACGATACGCCAATGACGCCGCTTCGGTTCCGACTGTTAGGCTTCAAGCGATCAACCGATGTCCCTTGATAGAGGGGCAGATTATCACTACGGCCCATATTCTTACGGGTCTTAGGATTTTCAAAAATGTTTTTCCGACTTACATCAGCACGTAAACAGCCACAACTCTTTGTGATTCCTTTTCGTAACCGGTAGCTGTCAACAACGACCTGCCGACCGCACGAACATTGACACAACCACCGAGCATTACCGTTAGGCGCACTTTCAGCACGTTCAACCACTGTTAAACGGCTAAAGGTCTCTCCTGTTAAATCTTTTAGTCGCATCAAAATCACCTCGCTAAGTTTTGACGACTCTTCAGCCAGCTTTGACTGAATGTTTATATCTATAAGGTAAACTGATTTTGTGAAAATAATGTGATGAATACAAAAATATTCATAGTATAATTTATTTTCATTTTAATAATCAAAAATAACTGAATAAACATACCACACATTCCGGCTTTGTCTTCTAATTCAGAATACTACTTATTTTATTTATTGTCATTTGATATTATTTAATTTATAAGAAAAAGTATAAAAAAGTGAGACCAGGTCGTTATCCTAATCTCACTTTTGATTACATAAACCACCCTAATGGTGCTAAACCTAGCCAGCTGACAACGCTGACGTGGGTTGTTGGTGTGGTATACGGCTTTAAACTCGCTTTAATATCTGACGCACTGGCCAACGTCTGCAAGTCATACCAGTAAGCCCCTTTGCTCGTCTGATTAACTAACGACCACCGACCAAGACTCTTTAACGCTTCGGTATCCAAATCCGTCGTTAACGGATCGATGAATACGTGCATCGTCGGCATCCACGCCCCATCATAGTTTTCCGTATCCCGTCTCAAAATGACAATCTGATCTTGTAGTTGCTTAGCTGCCCGGTAAAGTCGAAAGACGACTACCCCGATGATCACCGCCGCAAAGAACCAAATGGTCATCGCGTTTTCACCCCGATTTGCATCGTCGATATTTAAAACCAGGAACATTACAATCCCTAAGAACGCCACCGCCGAATAGAGAACGACGTTAACGGTATTCATGGCCTGATCACGCATCCGCAGGCCCACTTTTAACCGCATCTGGGGGTCGCCCGGTAACACCTTAGTAACGACCGCTTGATCCGTCCCCGTGTAGACAACTTGAATATCTGGATTAGAAACTTCATAAGTTGCCAACACCTTGAACTGTTGATTGGCCTTTGCCAACTCCGGCACAAAATCCGTCGAGACGTACTCGCTAAAAATTTGGTAGGTCGTTGTGACCCGCTTAAAGTGGTACCAGCTATTCCAAATACCGACTAACAAGTAATGGCGTTTGGCTTCCCGATTCAGCCACGCCAGCTCTTCCTTGGACCCTTTTATCATAAACCGATGCTTCCACATAAAATCGCTTCCCCGTAATGATTAAATATAACCGATTGGTGCTAAGCCTAAGTAGCTCATAACCGATACGTCAACGCTATCACCAACGACTGACTGTAGCGTTTGCTTAATTTCCGCTAAGCTGGCTAGTGACCGCACGTCATACCAGTACGTCCCCTTTTGATCATGGCCGACTAACGTCCAGTCACCAATATCTTTGACCTTATCTAAGTCCAAATCATGTGGCATATGCTTCAAAAAGACGTGCTGCGTTGGCCGCCAAGCGCCTTTGTAGTTACCGGTGCGTACGCGTAATGCGTTGGACTGCCGGTGTACTTTCCCCGCCATAAAGGCCGGTGTAAAGCTAATCACTAACCAGAAGAAAACAATCCACTCCATACCGTCATCCGTGAAAACGTTGAAGTAAATTAACCCGATAACGAGGAGCAAGCCTATCGCAAATAAAATGTTCATCCTATTTAACAGGTGCCCTCGCATCGCTAAGGCAATTTTCAATTGTAATTCTGCATCACCCGCATCGACCCTGGTCGCCTGTAATTGCGGCTCAGTCGTACCCGAGTAACAGACCCAAATCTCCGGATTCGTTAAATGAACCGTAGTTAACACCTGAAACGGTCCTTGTGGCTGCTTTAAATCAGTGGCCACGTCATCCGTGATGTACTCACTAAACAGGCGGTACGTTTTGGACGTCTTGGTAAATTGATACCAGTTGCCGCGAACACTTTTTAAGAGCCACCCCTTTTTAGCCAAGCGGTTGAGCCATTTCAGTTCAGATTCAGAACCCTTGATTGTTAATTTATACCGACGCATTGAAACCCCTTCTTTCAAATACTCCCCCGATTATTTGTCGGTTATTCCTGAATCTTTTCATTTTCGCAGATTTGATTGAGTAGTTTTAAACGCGCGTATTCCGCTTCCAAAACGGATTCACCACTCCCCGTGATTTCGTACGTGTGCACATCGTCATCATCCACTTGTTCGGTCATGAGATAGTCCCTCGTCATGGCATGTAAATTAGTAAATAACGTCCCCAAGCCAAGTTGTAGCTTATTATCCGTTAACGTCGCAATCTTTGCGGGAATATCCTCACTTTTAATTGGCTTACGAACACTCATGAGCGTCAAAAACGCGGCTTCCGTCATTGGTTCATACTTATCGACTAGTCGTTGATAAAAATTTTCTGGCATATGCGATTCCCCCCTAATCGAGTTAAATAAAGCGCTTACTTTCGTTGACTTAATTATGACGCTCTTAGTAAGCGAATGCAATCTGCACCGGTGTTTTAGCGCCCAAAATTACCCTGAATACTAAAAAAGCCACTGCGGATTTGCTATAGTCCCCTTAAGGTTGACAGATGAAAAACAATAATTCATCTATCAATGCTTAAGGGGATTTTATTATGCCTAGAACTAGATTTACACCTGAAGAAAAGTTAGCAATTATCATAGGTTT
>NZ_BTPW01000012.1:0-107609 GCF_036246185.1 Lactiplantibacillus paraxiangfangensis | reverse complement strand
TTCTCAGTAGTGTGGCGACGATGGCGAGAAGGATACACCTGTTCCCATGTCGAACACAGAAGTTAAGCTTCTTAGCGCCGAGAGTAGTTGGGGGATCGCTCCCTGCGAGGGTAGGACGTTGCCATGCAAAGTTAGGATCAGCTGAGGCTGGTTCTTTTTTTTTACATCAAAATGATTATAACAAAACCATAGCGCCGGTAGGGGTTCCTAATGAGGAACTCTACCGGCGCTTTTTGTATGCTCTGTTTATCGTTAGAAATTCAGCATTTTTCGGCGCTTCGCCGGCAGAATCCGTGGGCCGTGGGGTCGGCTACAGCCAAAGAACGGTCTTCCGCCTCGCTTGAAAGCCTCAAAGGACGAGTCTTTCAAGTCGCCCCACACTGTAACCTGGCAAAAAACGCCAGCTAACAGTGCCGACACGGCCCGCTGATTCTGCCGGCTATGCTAAGACTGCTTTAAAACAAAACTAGTTTTTAATAGTAACCTCCACCTAGCTGGCGGTTATTTATGATAAATGTAGCATTACTCGTTGATTTCCCAGCTTCCGTCACCGAATGATAATCACCAAACTGACTTTGAAAGCCTCCTTAACTTTTGGTATACTGGATAGGACTTATTTTGCCGTTTTAGCTCAGGAGGTAGAGCGTTTCCATGGTAAGGAAGAGGTCAGCAGTTCAAATCTGCTAAACGGCTTCTGGAGGCTATTTCTGGTAGTTTCCCGTATTTTTTGAATCTCTTACAAACGTTGTTACATCAGCGTTCGCAAGAGATTCTTTTTTATTTCGTTGTTCCTGGTTTATCCTCGTTTTTTCGATTACGTACACCAGAGGTACACGAGCGTACACGAGATTAGTAGAATTCCAAGAGCGTTTTTTCAACTTTTTCATCTTCTCTCGCTTGGGCTTCACGGATAATATGGATGTACGTATTGTACGTGATCATAATGCTTTTATGGCCTAGACGTTTCGATACATAAGCAACATCAATGTGGTTATAAAGTAAGACACTTGCATGAGTATGACGGAGCGAATGTGAGGTAAACGGATGGATATACTTTCCGCGCCGATCTTTTTTTATGATACCAAGCTGATAGCAGATTTTTTTGAGATCCTGATTAATACCACTGTTTGAAACAGGCTTATCGTTTCGCTCAGTAAATAGTAATTTTTTTGGATTACTATAATATCTGCTTTTTAAGATTCTGATATCCTGTGTTCTTTTATATCGTTTCAAAATCATGACTAGCTTGTCATCAATTGAAATCGTTCGATTTGAGTTAGCATTTTTTGTTGGGCCAAAACCGGGTAGCATATTGTTATCCTGGGAGTGCTCACTCCAGGCCTTATTGATTTTAAGAGTACCATGTTTAAAGTCAACACAGTCCCATGTAAGAGCTGCAGCCTCTTCGTACCGCATTCCTGTCATACACATCGTTAAAATGATACAGTGGTTTGCTGACGTCCAGTGATCACTCGTACTTAGATAAGCAATCAACTTTTTGAAGTTATTAAAATCCATAAACTTTTCGAATTCTGGTTTCTCTAATTTCTTGTTGCCGGTTACTTTGGCCCCCCAAGTGGGGTCTTTTTTTATTACTCCATCATGGTACGCAGCTTTCAGGCATTTACTGATATATATGTGGCGACTGCTGGCAGTTTCTCGTGCATGATTTTTACCGTAATCGTTAAGCATTTTTTGATATTCATCACGAGTGATCTCCGTAATTTTTTTATACTTAAAGTATTCTTTGATAACTTTTAGAGCATTTAGAAAATGAATATTTGAAGCGTAACTCATCTTGTTTTTGTAAAAAGTGTTGTACCACTCCTCATAATACTTGGCGAATGATATATCTGGATCTTCTTCATAAGTTCCATGCCTAATGTCAAACTCTACCTGCTCAGCTTCAGCCTTTGCTGCTGACCGGAGTTTAAAACCACCATTTGAATTAATTGGTACGCGGGTACCATCAATTGTGCGGTTAATACGCCAATGCCATAGTCCGTCAGTGCGTTTGTAGTAATAGGCCATAAGTTATCCCTTCCTTTCCAAATTGCTGATTGATAGTGTCTGGTTAAGTAAAGTCTAATTATTTTTCTGTTCCTGCTGCAACCGCCTCCTTTCGTTAGTAAGACAAACATATGTTCTTTTTCAGCTTTAAATAAAAGCCCTTTTCAGGCTATTATAAAAATAATTTTTAATCATCATATTTGAAGTTACCAAACGCTGACGTGTGTGCTAGTCGATTACCAGCACTGTCTTGAACAGTTATATACAAAGCTGCTGCGGCGTCATCATCAGGGAATGGGGTGTAGTTATCTAACAAATTTTCACCGGCATTCCAAGCGCTTCTAACAACACCTTTTAATTCATTATCATTTAGGCTTAAAGCATCATCAGATAAAACAAGAACGGTCTGCTCGCTGGTCTTATCAAAGTACGCTTTACTGATTGCATTATGTGTTTTTGTAGGCACAGTAGCTAAAGCCTTTTTATAACTAGCGAAGTTTTTCTTTTCATTAGCCTTACGAGCACTTGAAAGCTCCTTCTTATCCTTGGCCTTAGATTCAGCAACTGAACTAGCCTTAGTGGATGAAGCTTTCTTGGAAGATTCTCGTTTTGATGCAGCCTTACGACTGGACGCGTCAGACCTTGATTCTTCACGAGCATCGGCTTTCCCATCTGGAGAATTGGAGTAGGCAGCACCGCAAGCAAAAACCAGTGCAATACTGGCAACTAAAGCAATGAGCGAATAGCGCCCCCAGTGATGCTTAGGCGTGAAGCTTGAACTACTCTGTACGCGGACAAAGCTAATAATCCATCCAATAGCGCAGACCAGCGTTCCAACTAGAAAAACAAATAGTAAAAATGACAAAAAACCAAACATAAATAAATTCCCCCGCAAATTTCAGCTTTTACCGACCTCAGTATCTGGTCTGTTAATAATAAGTTTTCTTAATTAATAATATCTGATGAAGTGAAAAATTCGTAAAATTCATCAGGAAGAGCATAGGCCATTTGTAGCGCCTTGAAATCTTCCGGCAACATGTCAAATTGCTCTTCATATAATTTTGATAGGTCATAGCAAGCAAACATGTTTGCCTGGTATTCCATACTGTTTTTTTGAAGATTTCCGATGGTGTACCATGCTGCGCAAGCAGTATGTTCAACACCATGCCCAAGTTCATGAGCCATCACTGGCCAGCGGTACGGAATGTCTTTTAACTTCTCGTTTAAAACAATATGCGTGAAGCCTAAAAAATCCTGTGTAAATCCTAGATTAGTACCAATATCCCGGTAAACAACTTTAAACCCTAGCATGTCTGCAATTTCAAAAGGGTTGAAGGTATTAAAAGTCTTCGCTAATTGTTGAACCTTAAGATACGTGTCATAACGCATGTGTCCACCTACTTTTGCCCTTTTTCTTTTAATTCCTTAAGATCGTCCCAATAAAGGCTACGCAGCACCCGCCATGCTTTTTCCTTATTGGACGCACTTAAGTTTAAATTTCCAAAAGACATTGGATCAGCAGATTTAAGCATTTTTTCCATATCTATAACGTCTGAGGCGGTTGCCCAGGATGGTGTATCAACTGCGCCAATATCGTGACCAAGTAAAAAGTCAGTAGTTACCCCAAAGTAATCAGATAACTTGTTGATCATTTCAGAGTTTGGCTCAGAACGTCCGGTTTCCCAACTACCAACTGTCTGTTGGGAAACGTTGATCAGATGTGCAAGCTCGCGCTGGCTCAACTTGGATTGCTTTCTAAGCTCCTTTATACGATTAGATAGTTTAGTCATGGTTAGAACCTCCAGTTATTATTGTGATAATACCACGATTAGTAGTATTATTTAATGAAATACCATGAAATGTAGTAAAAAACATTGACTTACAACAAAACGTGGTATATTATTACTACATAAGGTAGTTAAAGGGGGTGTGAAAATGGAAAACCAATTACGAAAATTGCGTGAAGAAAAAGGATTAACACAATTGGAATTAGCCAATTTATTAAAATCGAATCAGCGAACAGTTAGTAAGTGGGAGCGAGGTAAATCCACACCTAAACCGTCACAGATGCAATTTTTGGAAGATTATTTTCATACTCCCAAAGAGGAAATTTTTTTTGAAGCGTTCAACTACAAAATGTTGTTAAACGGTCGGATGTAACTACCTTAAGTAGTTAAACGAGGAGGCGATAAGAATGGAACATTTATCACAGCTATCACGTAAATCAATGATTGATGCACTGGTTAATGAAGAACCAGATAAAGCACGTATCTGGTTTGAAGTTTTAAGTGATGAAGAATTGTATCTTGAGTTCTTTAACCACGCCAACGCTCATTCAGAACGCATCAAGGAGCAACAATCAATCCAAGTAGGCAATCGCTAGCTGATTACTTACATCTTAATTTATTAGGCTGGCAACTAAATATTCAGGAGTTGCCAAATGAAGGTGATTTTATGATGAGTCCACGCACAACGATGCATGAGTTGATTAGCAAGGCCGTGGATAGGCATTCAATAACGAACCGAGAAATGGCTAAAAAGGTCCATGTAGACCCGGGGCAAATGTCTCGGATGCGTAGTGGAAAGCGGCCAATACACAAAGAAATGCGAATAATAATTACCGGCGTTTTAAAAGATTGCCGGCTGGCATTTCAATCGGCGAGCTTTGATTACAAAGTTCCAAGCTTCCGAGTTGATAAGAGTTTAAAAACAGACGTTTATCACACATCTTGGGAGCAGCGAAAACTAGAAGTTAAGCGTCAGAAAATGGAGCCAGCATTCAATGATGCTGTGGCTGTTGACCCAAAATATAGGACAGCTGAGCAAATTCAAGTTATTCATGACTATTTATTTGAGTATGTGAGCGAAGCTTCTGCGGAGCAAGCAGACTACATCACAAAAGCTGAATATGCTGGGTATTCCAATAATGATCTACTTAGTTTATTTAACGAATTTAACCAGAAGTTTGGGGTAGTTAAAGCATAACTATTCGTAAGGGGGTGATGATATGGCAACCGATGTTCAAACGGAAATCAAAGCGAATGTAACGCTTGAGCTTCCAGACGACAAAGTGATTGTTGATAAGACCTATTTCGAAAGCCTAGAACGGTTTCGTGATCATAACGTGCTACATGGTAAGCGATGGACAGTAAACGACTTAATTCGGGTTACAGGCCATCAACGTACATGGATAAGCCAAAAGATTTTTAGCAAATATGAAAAGGAATTGAGTACTGAATACGGCGGGCCGGTTTATTACCCAGCTACGAATCAAGAAAAGTATTCAATTGATGCGGAACGTATGAGTGATTGGCTAAGTATTCATTTTGAAGACCTTTACACTAACCAAGCTGTGGGATAGGAGGAATTGACATGCTATTTATTGAAATACTGATACCAGCGATTTTACTGAGCGCCTTAGATCAGGGCGGTTACGATAAGTTTTTCGGAGGTGATAACAATGACTAGATTCACATTTAATCTTGGTGGCTTACATTTTGAGCAAGTCACGAGTGAGGAGCTTCATAAAGTTTTTAAAGAGGAGGCTGAACGAATTGCAAACACGAAGAGTGCCGCTAGTGCCTAAACAAGAGTACGAAAAAAGCTGTTCACGTATTGGAAGTACGTGGACAGCTAGAACACAAAGCAAATTTAATTTCGATTTCTATTCTAGTCCAAAATCAGGACTGTTACAACGGTTAATCCGTAAACTGCGGGGGTGGAAATGATGAGCGTAGAAATTGGCAATAATGTTCGAGTAAAGAATATTGGCGACTTAGTCGATTTATGTAACGACTTATCACATTTTGTTGATGACGACAGTAATAAATTGTCTGACCAACAATATGATGACCTGAGTGTCATTTCAGATAGCTTGAACGAGTGGAAACCTGTGCTAGAAGTTATTACGCACTATAGCAACAAGGAGGATGAACTTTGAAAACAATCAAATTAATTTCAATCAGTTATCACAATTTTAAAGGTATCAAGGACTTCACTTTAACACCGAATGGTGAATCAATTTCAGTCAGCGGAGCTAATGCGACAGGTAAAACGACCTTGTTCGATGGGTTCACTTGGTTGCTGTTCGGTAAGAACTCCGACGAAGTTAAAAAGTTCAATCCTAAGCCATTAAATGCAGATGGAAGTGAGCAACTTGGCTTGGACCCAGAGGTTTCTGCTGTACTTGAAATTGAGGGCAAGGAAGTCTCACTAAGCCGCAAGTTGGCAGAAAAGTGGAGCACACCGCGCGGACAAGCTGAGAAGGTGCGTAAGCCTGATGCAACCGAACTAACAATCGATGAAGTACCGCAAAAGGTCAAAGACTTTACTGCCTACATCAGTTCAATTGTTGATGAAGATAGCTTCAAGATGATTACTAACCCGTTCGCTTTTAACAATCTCAAATGGACGGACCGCCGCAAACTATTGCTTGACTTGGTCAGTGATGTTAGCGACGAAGATGTTATCAAGGCTACCAAGAATCCTGCCGAGTTAGCTAAGCTACTCGATCAACATACTGCCGATGATATGAAGCGAATCATTGCTAGCAGCCGTCGCAAACTTAAAGCCGAAATTGACGGTTTGCCTGATCGGATTGATGAGGCGACACGAGCAATCCCAGCAGTTCCAGATGATTCCAAGGACAAGCTTCAAACTAGGCTAGAAGATTTAAAGGGCACTATGACCGATGCACAACAGTCGCTGAGTCTTGCGTCAACGGGTGGGATTAATTTAGATGCCCAAGCCGAAAAAGCACGACTTCAAGGCGAATACAGTGATGCCCAGATGTCTTACATGCAGGGTAACCAATTGGAACTTAACGGACTTTCGGAAGATATGAACACCATGCAACGAAAGCTCAATACGGTTCGCATGACGGTGGACAGTGCAAAGACTGGCCTGAGCCAAGCAAAGGCAGCACTAGAGATAGCGACTGCTAAACATACGGAGCTTGTTAAAAAGTATTCTGTGCTTAATCACAAAAACTTTGATGAATCACAGCTGACATGCCCAACCTGTGGACAAGAACTACAGCCAGATAAGCAAGAAGACATTCGAAAGCATTTCAACGTTGAAAAATCCACCAAACTTGAAGAAATCAAGACCGATGGGCTTCAATCTGCCAAAGATATGAATATGGCAAACAATGAGATTAAGAGCCAACAGCAAGCCTTAGATGCCGCACAAAGCGAGCTAGATCAGGTGCGAGACCGCCTAGATAAAATCAGCAATGATTATAACCAAGCCAAGGCGATCCAAGTGGACTTTAGCCAAACGACTAAGGGCGAAAGCTTACAAAAGAAAATTGATGAACAGCAACGCCTAATTGATAGCAATTCTGGCGATAATTCCAAAACTAAAGCAGTCGCTCAAGCAAGAATTGATGAGATTCAATCAAGCATTGACCAGGTGAAGTCACAGTTAGCAAGCTTTGACTTGATCAAGCAGCAAGAAGACCGGGTCAAGGCGTTACATGCACAAGAAGACGAGCTGAAAAACACTTACGCCGACTTAGATAAGCAGTCATTCTTACTTGATCAATACACACGGACGCGGGTAACGATGCTAGAAAGTCGAATCAATAAGCTATTCAAATTGGTTAACTTCAAGTTATTCGAAGTCCAAAAGAACGGTGAAATCAACGAGATTTGTGAAGCCATGGTTGATGGTGTGCCATACAGCACTGACCTTAACAATGCGGCCCGCATCAACGCTGGGTTAGATATTATCAACACACTGTCTAATCACTACCAAGTAGTTGCACCAATTTTTGTAGATAACGCCGAATCAGTTAACCGACTGATTGACACGGATGCCCAACAGATTGCCTTAGTAGTAAGCGGCGACAAGCAATTGACTGTTGAACAAGAAACTGAAAAGGAAGTGGCTTAGTCATGACAGAAACAGGATTAACCAAGTTTAACAACGTATTTATGCCAATGATTGCGGAACAATTGCAAGGTCACAGCATTCAAATGACGGACTACCAACGGATGTGCGTTATGAGTGCTTCACAGAATATGTATGAACTGATCAACAAGAACGGTATTAACCCAAATAACATCATGAACGACGTCAGCAACATTCTTATGACTGTTGCTTCCTTGCAGCTCAATGCCAACGCTCAACCAAGTGAAATCTACTTTCAAACTCGTAACGTCAAAGTTGGGAACGCTTGGACTAAAACGATTGAGATGGGAATTGAGGGTGACGGTAACGATGCTATTCTTGCCCGCTTTGGCCGCAATGTGAAGCATGTTTACCCCGTCTGGATAGTTAGAGAGGGTGACAGCTACACGCCCGCTAAGCGCAAAGGAATCCATATTACTGACCCTGAATGGGAGCCAGTGGACGGTTCCGATGCCAAAGTTGAGCGAGTAGTTTACCCAATCGAATTCTGGACAGACGACCAACAAACAGATTCAACTGTTGAGTACTATTCAACTAATCGGGAGCTGGTTAAGCCTAACCTGTTAGCCCATATGATCAACAATTTGCGCAGTGAATCGCGTAATAATCCCAAAGGTTACGCTGAAAAAGTAGATGCTATTAAGAAGTTTGCTAAAGACCATACAGTTGATGAAATCTTGGACAGCACTGAAATGCAGGCCAAAGGTAAGATTTCCCCAGCTTGGAAAGAACCACAGAGCCGTGAACAAATGATTATTCGAAAGATGCGGAACAACGTGGTGAAGAAAATACCCAAAGACTTCAGCAATGGCTTGGCTGTCCAAACTTATGAAGAGACGACCAACGAATCTTTGAAGCAGGCGCGGCGTGATGTTACTGAATCAGCTAACCAACTTGATTTTGATGAATCAGTTGAAAAGCCTGAAGCTAAAGAACCACAAGGTGATCGGGATGTTACGGAGAACGGCGAAATTATTGAACCTGACAGTGCTGATTCAGGTAGCAGTCAACCGGCAACTAGTGAAACGGCATCAGAACCCGCATCACAAGCGGCTAAAGCAGACGCAATTGATGAGGGGGTGCCATTCTAATGATTAAAGTCCGAGTATTCGGATCGGGTAGCAGTGGAAACTGTTACCTGGTCGATGATGGAAAGTCTCAAATCATTATCGAAGCTGGTATTCCTTATCAAAAAGTAGAGCAGGCGATGGATTTCAACCTGCGGAAGGTCGCGGGGTTACTAATCAGCCATGAGCATGGTGATCACTCCAAGTATATTCATAAGTTCTGGAAGTTCACGAGCATTGAAATGTACGCAACAAAGGGCACGTTTAAGGCGCTTGACGTTGCTGGAAGTCGATACAGTGCATTAACACCTATGAGGCCTAGAACAATCGGTTCGTGGACGGTGACAGCGTTCAGGGTGGAACATGATGCAGCTGAACCAGTAGGATTCCTACTTGAAAATTCAAGAGGTGAACGCCTGCTGTATGTGACTGATACCTACTTTGTAAAGTACCGATTCAGCCACATTACTAAGATGTTGGTTGAAATGAATTACTCCAAGGACATCGCCATGGAAAACGAGCAGCATGGTGATCTAAACCATGCACTAGAGAATCGGTTGTTCACGTCGCATTTTGAAATGAATAACTCGCTAGATTTTATTAAGGCTAACGATTCACCTGCATTGCAGGATGTGACATTGATCCATTTATCAGATTTAAATAGCAATGAGGCGCTGTTTAAGCGCCGTGTTCAAGAAGAAACAGGCGTGCCGGTGTATGTGGCGCCTAAGGTTGGCGTAAAAGCTTAAGGGAGGTGCTAATATGGCACGTCCAATCAAAAAAGGAATCGATTATTTTAATTTAGATGTTACTTTTTTTCATGATATTAAAATTCGAAAAATTCGTAATGCATGCGGTAATCAATCGATTGCGATACTAGTCTACCTGCTCTGTAATATCTATGAAGATAAAGGGTATTACATGCGGTGGGATGAAGATATACGGTTCTTAGTTGCTGACGATCTTGGTGCTAAGGAAAGTGCAGTACAAGATGTGGTTGACAAAGCTTGTGCAGTTGAATTTTTTGGAAGTGAAATCTTTAAGCAGTATCACGTGCTAACTTCTAAACGGATTCAGGAGAACTATAAATTGGCGGCTAAACAAAAAAAAGATCATTCGATTGAGCCTAAGTTTCAGCTGCCAAGAGTTTCCAGCCATGACAACGAGGTTTCCAACGATGGAAACTTTGTTTCAAGTCATGATAACCCCGTTTCCAAGCATGAAAGTACGCATAGTATATCAGAACAGAGTAAATCAGATAATACCAAAGTAAATAATAATAAAGCTGACCCGCGTGACCGTATTCGTGAAGAATTCCAAAACGAGGTATGGCCCATTTACCCACGCCAAGAAAAGTTTAGTGATGCATGGAACGCTTATTACCGAGCTACGGTAACCGGTGCTAATCCGGCTGGTAAGACGACTAAAGCAACCGTGATTGACGGGATTAACCGGTATAAGCGGTACTTGGAAGTCAAGGAAACGCAAGGCCAGTACGTCCTACAGCTTGCTAACTGGTTGGATAACGGTGGTTGGTTGAGTAAATACGACATGACGCCCCCTAGGCCGCATGGTAAGACTTCAGGTAGACGTAAGGAAGTAGTGCCGAAATGGGCGCAGAAAGGCGTTTCACAGACGCAATCTAAGCAAAAATCAGGGCAGAATGGTCAAGAAGACATCAGCGATGCAGACTTCTTAGCACTTGTGAATAGTCAGGAGGGAACCAAATGAATTGGGGTACTCAATTAGTAAAACTAGCCGCTAATCACGCTTATGTACCAGAGGCGTTTAACTGGACCAAGCAACGCATGAAACAGCACTTAAGCACTGGTGGTAGCGCTCAGGATGACGTGTGTGCGCATGAATATAAATTATTTGCGATAGAAGTCCTGATTACTGAATATCAGCGGAACGGATTGGATTTTGACTTAAGCAAATGTTGGGACAAGCCTGCCGATTATTTTGTTGATTTGGATCAAGCTCGAAATGGGTTACAGATGGAGGCGTGAATTTGATTGTAATTAGCGCAGAACATTATAATCCGCCCCTAGCCAGCGGGTCGCATGAGTATCTATTTAAGCTGGTTAGCTCTAAGCGTGACAGCGGACATTGGCGCTACCCGGTCGCAATCGTTCCCGATGGTATCAAATTGATTACTGATCATGAATATTACCACGGCATGAACAAACCAGAAGGTCCAAGCCTTGAGGAACGACTACAAATGGTCAAGCAGGCGCTTAAGGCGGGCTTCACGAGCTTGCCCGATATCAGCAAAGCAACTGGGCTGTCACGTGGGCAAATTCGGTACATCGACCGAGTATTCGCACCACGCGATCAATCCTACTGGCTTGCCGAACCCTATGACGATGATGGCAAGCCAATCAGAACCGACTCAGTGCGGACCATGTCGAGTTTGCTGGGGATACCGGCTAGGACAGTTAAGCAGGTAGCAGAGCGTGGCGGGATGGCAATGGGATACCGCATTACTAAGAAAGCGAAGTGATTAGAAATGCAGGCACCAGCAAAAGTGGTGAAGACTAAAGGCAATTTGGTGACTATTCAAGTTGATCCTCATGATCATCCGGATTATTTAACGCTCGGCAGCGATGTCGGACTTGTCTATGATGATGGTCGGCACATCAGTGCACTCCAGCGTAAAAAGATTTTTGCCATGCTGCACGACATTGATGAGCAGGTCGGCAATTACCTTATTGACCTGACTGAGTATCAAATGAAACAGCGCTACGGCATGTATACCGGTCAATCAGGCAAGTTTTCGTTTTCTGATTGTTCCATGACATTGGCAACTAGCTTTATCGAGTTTTTAATTCAGTTCTGCCTAGTTGAGGATATCAGCTTTAGTAGCAAGTCCTTAGACGAAATTCGCGGGCAGTACGGTTGGGAGCGGAAGTGCTTGGAGCAAAAGAAGTGTTGTATTTGTGGCAAGCATTGCGACATTGCGCACGTCCACGCGGTCGGAATTGGTCGTGACCGTACCAAGATTAGCCATATTGGGTACCAAGTCATGGCATTGTGCCGGGAGCATCACAATGAGCAACATAACACGGGTATTTGGACGTTTATGCGTAAGTACCATATCAAGGGTGTACGGGTCACGCCAGAGCTCGCAGAAATGCTGAGGCTAGGCGACTGGCACGTATACCGTGAAGAGCCAATTATTAGCAAACAGGAGTAACTGATAGACGATGAGAGTGACGATTACAAATGGTTCCGAGTGGCACCGCAACATCACGTTGCAGTATGCGCTCCGGTATCTTCACAGCGAAACATGGCGTATTAAAGGGATGCTGCATTTAAATAAGTCGATTGAAGTTAATGGTTGGCGAGTAGAAAGAGTGAATATTGATGAAATTAAAAATTGATAGTGAAAAAGCAAATTTGAAGATTACGACTGACACGGACTTGGATTTCAATCAGTTGGTAATGGCATACAGTTTAGTAACCGGCAAAAAATATGATGAGGATAAGTTGGCCAAGGTAAAACAGCCGGTGATGGTCAAGAACAATATGCCGGATGATGGCCCGGTTGATAATCCTGAAACCGTTGAAAGATTAAAAAATAGTTTAAAAGAGCATTGGCCATTAAACCATGTTGATGTACCCGAACGTGGAAACTTTGTCACCGCGACGGTACAATGCCCAAAATGTGGCTACTCGGGTCTTAAACAGGTTAAGTATGGTTACAGCTATTGGCGTTGCCCAGAATGTGGAACTAAGTTGTTTATGGCTTGGTCAACTGGTATCAGAGGAGAAGCAGATCGAGACGGTTGCTACTACATTTTGAATCAGGAATACAAGCCTAGACGAGAAGATGACGAGGCCTATTCAAGTGCGGATGATGGTCCAGCTAAGCCAAATGCTTACAGTACCTTAACTGAAATTAAGGAGTATCTGGATAGCAAGGGGGTTAATTATTCCCAGGCACGTTTAAAAAATGATTTTGTTCGGTTATTGGAGGAAAACTAAATGGCAAAACAGCGAAAGCATGCGAAAAAGTCAGCAATCCAAAAGAAGCGTCGGCGCATGAGGTTGCACGCAGCACAACATAGCGTGGAGCGCCCGCGGGCAAAGCACGAAAGTAAAGTAGGTGCGTCGAATGAAGCGGATTACTAATGCAATTGATGATGCCATCGAGATGTTTGGGAGCATCGGCGCCATTGGGCTGTGCATAGCTTACATCGTTGTTCTCCTTGGCCTTGTGGTATGGCTAGTTGTTCACGCTTGGATGGTGGTGATCTGATGGGACGTAGATATGCAGCAAGCGAGTACTACCTTTATCACGGTGACGACGTCGTTGGCTATGGGACAGCTAAGCAACTGGCCGCTAAGTTTGGCGTAAAGGAAGGTACCATCAGGTACTAAAGTGCGCCGGTTACCGCGCGGCGACGTCAGAACGGATGCGGGTATATCGCTGTTAACGTTGGTAAAGTTGGTGATGAAAATTGAAACGAATTTTAAATTATCCCGGAAGCAAATGGAGTATGGCGGACTGGATCATCAATATGATGCCACCGCACTTGACTTACCTTGAGCCTTACTTTGGATCCGGAGCAGTATTTTTTAATAAGCCTAAGAGCCGCATTGAGACTGTTAATGATTTGGATGGCCGGGTGGTTAACTTCTTTAAAGTTTGTCGCGACCACCCGCAGGAGCTTTGCCGGGAAATCGAGCTTACACCACTATCACGCGAAGAGCATGAGCTAGCATACAAGCCTAGTCCGGATCCTATCGAAGATGCGCGGCGGTTCATGGTTAGAAGTTGGCAAGCCATCGGTGGCAAAACGAGTGATCGAACTGGCTGGCGGTCAAATATTGACCAAGTAGGCGGGAAAATCGGTGAGTGGGAAGGATTGGACCAGCGGATAGTTGCGGTGGCTAAGCGGCTGAAAAATGCCCAGATTGAGCACCAGCCCGCATTGCAACTCTTAGACCGTTACAACCGTCCCGGCGTCCTAGCCTACGTTGATCCGCCGTACCTGCTAAGTACCCGAAGCAAGCGGCACTATGCTGTTGAGATGACGGATGCTGACCACGAAGCACTGCTAGATACGTTGGTTAACTTCAAAGGCAAAGTGATTATCAGTGGCTATCAGAGCGAAATGTATGACAGCTATCTAGGAGATTGGCATAAGCGTTACTTTGACGCTCACGCCGAAGCTGGCCAGAAACGGCAAGAAGTTGTGTGGTGCAACTTTGAACCAGCCGGAAGCCTTGATCTACTTGAAATGGAGGATGCAAAGCATGAGCAAATTTAATTTGGATTTTATCAGGTTCATTCGTAACCCATATATTGAGGACTATACGTGGGAAGGCAACACTTTACTAATTTGGGTAAATAACTACAAATACGGCGTCTTTGTTGGCAAGTTCAAGAAGATCTGCTGCATGGATAAAGGCGGCCTTAAAGCCATACTTGGGTATGATTGCGTAGGAATTAGCCTAGCTGGCACGAATCTACTGGAAAAACATGGTGATGAGTTGCGGGCAGCATTCCCGCCGAAGGAGTAGTCATGAAAAATGAAAATTTGATTCCGTCAGTTGTAAGTGAATTTATTGATGAAAGTATCTTACCAGATTTATCTGATGGTGAACGGTCAGCCCGAAAAATAACCCAGATTGTCGTCGAACAGGCACATAGCTGGTTGACGGACGAAGCCGAAGGACGTAATCCAATCGGTGATGATAAGTGTCTAACTTATTGCTGGGTCATTGCATGCAAGTTGCATCGTGATTTGATGATTGAATACATCGAACGGGCTTTTGAATTATTCGGGGAGGGCTAGCGATGATTAAATTTAGAGCATGGGACAAATTGGCTAAGCGATATTTCGATAAATCAGTCATTTTATTACAGGATGGACATGTAGCGACAACCATAAATCGTGATTTTGATGAAGCTGTTAATGACATTGCAGTAGTTGAATCGTACACAGGATTGCTGGATTCCAATGGAGTCGAAGTCTATGAGGGCGATATCGTTAAATTTGGAAGTATCTGGTTGAATGGAACCCAGTCTGACCCACAAGAAGAAGAACATGTCGGAGTGGTGCGGTTCATTTCAAGATTGGGAGCTTATGTTGTTGACTGCAACAATTGTGACTACTTACTAGATGAAGTAACTCATTTTGATGGCTATGGAGTTATTGGCAATATCCATGAGAATCCGGGACTGCTGAAAGCTTGATATGAGTGCGTTTGTAGAATAAGTATTCATTTATACACTTTTTGATAGAAAGTGTAAACAGGAGGCAAGCAAAGTGGTTCAAGTTAAATATTTTAATTATGTAGATCAAAATATGGAAAATGAAATTAACAATTGGCTTAAGAGACATCAAGACGTGTTATTAATTGATATCAAGTTTCAAGCAACTACCGAAAATGATTATGCGTTAATTATTTATCAAACTGAATCTAAATAGGATTTCTGTTTTATAGGAGGCATTTAAATGAGTGAAACTGAAAAGCAGCAAGAGTGCCGCTATTGTCATGGTGATTCAATGGCGATTATGGAAATGATAGATGGTGATGTAGCCGATGCTTGGGTATCAGGAAATTCATTAAAAGTTTCAGTAGGCGATACGTGCGGTGCTTATATAAAATATTGCCCAATGTGCGGACGGAAGCTTTAAATAAAATTTCTATTTCTGATAGGAGGTGCAACATGAGTAGTGAATTAAGTTCAGAAGAAAAAATGTATAACGAGTGGTGGTTAGGACGTTTTGACAATAAAAATTACAAAATAATTTGTCTATTTGAACATGGGAAAAAGGTTCAAACCTATACCACTGCTAATGCTGATTATAGTGATAAGGAAGATGCCGAAGCTGCGTTTTGGACCGCTGGACACTTAAAGGTGTCCGTAACTAGCGTTAGCGTTGATGGTACGAGATTCAAGAGAATTAAAGGCAAGTTGCGGAGGATTGCAAATGATTAGAATTTACCGAAAGACGGCCACGATTAAGGCCGAGCAGTTTGATGGCAGTGATGAGATGGCGGATTGTTGGCAGCTAGACTGGCGGGATGATCACTATTGCGCTTATCCAACGTATGCAAAGGGGCGGGTGACAGTCCGATATGGAGACTGGCTAGTTCAAGATGACAGGGAATTGTCAATTTGGGAAGCTGATGCATTCAAGCAAGCCTATGCTGAGTTGCCGGTAATTTCAAGATATGTTGCAGATATTATCGAGGATTATAAGTCTAATCACGACATGGGTGCGCTGATGTATGTAGCAACCCATGGAAAATTAGATGATGGCGATTGGATATTCGAAAATATGGAAACAGTATGCCGTGCGTGGCTTGATGGCTATCAAGTGGAGGAAAGTGAATGAACAAGCGGATGCGTCGCAAACGATTAAAGCAGACTTTATACCATGTCATAGATAAGCGGACTTATATCGGAATGCAGCTTGCTTATAACGACTGTGAGTCAACCGCTAAGCATGACTGTGGATTCTCGATTACGTTTAGTAACGTTGACATTCACTTAGTTATGCTGCTGATGAGGCTTGCTGATAATGCAAAGGTAAGGGCTGTGAGGATAAGCAAATGAGATATGAATTCACATTTTGGCGGTTTGATTTGCGAAACTTTAGAGAATTATTTGTGACGATGATGGTAGGCGAAAAGGCGGCCAAGATTGTTTATGAAGCGTACGGCGTATCTGATAGTGGTTGGGATGAGAGATTTAAAAGGATTGAGATTGAAGAACAGGGGAAGAAAGCTATTAATAGCGAATTTCAGCTTTATTCCGTTTTAAAAATACCAAAGTAGAAAAATTGGAGGAATGAAAGGTGTATTTATTAACTTTTTTGGGAATGATAAGTGTTTTGATCATGGCTTGTGTGGGGCTACTTATAAATGCGAAGCACATAGTTGGTTTTGCGTTTAGTTATGCGATTTATTACGTGCTTTTACTAGGATTGGTGTTCCTGGCAATGCCTAGTAAGTCATTGTTGAGTATGATTGGGCTTAACTTGTTGATGGGCGTTTTATATTTACCGATCGCAGCATTGTTTGCTAATGATGGCGAGGGAAAAAACTTGTTTGGCTGGGTATCAGGTTGTTTAGTATTAGTCTTAGTCATTTTAGTTGGCGTTGGATTTGCTCAGACGGTTTTTAGTGTTAAGCCCGTTTATTCGTCATTAAATGTAAAAACAGAGAAGAAAGCGCCACTGTTGGATAAGAAGGAAACGCCGATTGCTATCTCGCCTAAGACAGTTCGTAACAAAATGAATAAGGCTATGAGTACAGTTCCAAACACGTCTTACTACAAGCTAGGAAGCTTGCAGACACAAGTAGTCAAAGGCAAGGTCGTGTATATTGCTCCTGTTGAATTTGATGGATTCTGGAAATGGCAACGAGCACATACAACTCCGGGATATTTCATTATTGATGCCACCAATGTTAATGCTGAACCACATTTTGTTAAGCAATCCATGAAATACACGCCAAGTGCTTGCTTGGCAGACGATGCTCAACGTGTAATCTATAACCGGTATCCGGAATGGATTCAGGAAGGTGACCCGCAGCTTGAAGTTAACGATCAAGGTGAACCTTACTACATTCAGACGGTTTACAAGGCACGTGGCCTTTCTAAGCGCATTAATTACAGAACCTTGCATGTTGTTGTGCTGAATTCTAAGACTAAGTCAACTCAAATTTATACAGCAAGTGGCGCACCAAAATTCATTAACGAATCAATCGCTTCGTCTACTGCAGCAACAATGAATAGTATTTTTGGCAAGTATGCCAATGGATTTTGGAATGCTCGATTTGGGAAGACTAATGTCAAAGTTTCAAACAACAATGGCACTGAAGACGGAGTAACACCGGTTGTCGATAAACATGGCAACATTTCATACTTTAACGACTTCACGTCGCCTAAATCGGATGCCGATTCAACGATGGGCTATTCAATGATCAATGCACGGACAGGCAAGATTACTTACTATACTGGTAAAAATATCGGTGTGATGGATAGCGATGGGGCTAAGAAAATTGCTGAAAAAGAGTATGTAGCACAGAAATGGTCAGCTACTATGCCGATTATGTATAACATTGACGGAACGCCAACTTGGGTAGTCTCGTTGTTGGATTCAACTGGTGCCTTTCGTAGCTATGCATATATTAAAGCTGGCGACCAAAGTGTTAAAGCATACGCCTCAACAGCAACTGATGCTTTAGATCAGTACCGAGTTCAATTAGCTGCTGCAGGATCAACAGCAAGTTCAACAGGGAATAGCAAGATGTCTAAAGTAACCGGTGTAGTGTCCCGTGTGATCGTCTTACCATCCGGTAATTCTCAAAATGTTTTGTTTGCTTTGAAAGGTAACTCAGTATTATGGACGGTTGGATCAAACGATTATCCTAAAGCCGTTTTGATGAAGACTGGAGACCGTGTTCAATTGGCTGGAAACGTAAATAAGTCAGCAAATACTGGCACAGTGCAGGTGTTCAAAAATCTAAGCTTTAAATAATGGCAAATAAAAAGCGCCACCCCTAAAGGTTGCGCTACGATTAATTCCTACAAAATTAATTATATCACAGTCAAGTTAAGGGGTGGCGGCGTTGATTGAACCAATTTTTAAGAGTGATGATTATGACGACGATGCAACAATTAAAAATGTAGTGCACGAACTGAAAGGGTATAAGGGTCTAGTGATTAAGGAGCAACAATTGCGAGCTTATCATTTAGCCGGGCAGGTTTATGATGGGATGCCGCATAGTACAACTAATGTTAATCACGAGGAAGAAAAAGAAATTACACGATTACATTTGCAAGAAAAAAACGAGTTCAAAATGGCCATGATCACCAACGCCATTAAGTTGATGGGGCAAGTTGATGAGCATTCTGACCAGTTGGCTACCGTCCTTCAGTTACAATTTGTTGAGTTCCACAAGGTTGAGGACTGCTGTTACCACTACATGCAGAAGTATGGCGTAGATTTGTCTAAAACAACCTTTTATGAGTATCGAAAGGAAGCCATGTTCAAGTTTCCCATGTTTTATCCGCATGAACTGCGAGTTAAGAAGGGCGATGATGGCAAAAAGTAAATCCGGACACAATCCGGACGCTTTTCGGACTGAATCCGGACGGTATCCGGAACATTTTAGCGAAAAAGGGGTCTATATTAGTATTATCGATTGATAGGTAAGCCACCCCAGCTTGTATGCCTATCATCAAGGAGTGGTAAGCATAATCGGTACTGCAGCGGCTTGCTAAGTCGTTACTCACTAGTTGAGTTGCTGGTTCAAGTCCAGCTCACTCCGTATCCAATGCTAGAAGGATTGTGGATAGTTCTTTGGGGCATAAAACGCATGGGGCTTAACGGATGTGGTTCTGATTAAGCTGATCATTAGAGGCACTGCGGCGGTTCGGGTGCTATTATCCAGTGTGCTTGTGGCGGAATAGGTAGACGCATGTCAGACACGAAAAACGGCACCAGCTGACAATGGTGTGATCACATGTCATGTAGGGTGCAAATCCTTACCAAGCACATTGCATACCGCGTGATGGGATACTCCGTAATGGGTGCAATGATTGTCCTATAAGGGACATGAAAGGTCAGCAATGACCAAAGTCGCTATAGCTCAGAAAGTTGACAGCTTCAATTGATGTCGTACGCACCATTGATTGTCGGGCGTTGGTCCGGTTAGCTAGGTTAGAGCGCTTGCCTGATAAGCAAGAGGTCGCCGGTTCGAATCCGGTTAGGGGCGTTGCCACGATTTAAAATAGGGAGATGAAGGGGTTCCTCTCATCGTGGCGATTAGTCTTCGTCGAAAGTCCAGTCTTCGAATGCTGGGCTTTTTTTGATGTGACGAAAATTAAGGAGTGATCTGATGATTAAAAGAGGTAGTAAGGTAGTTTGGAATCGGCCAGCTTTTGACAAGATAGGCGATGGTGGCAAAAAGGTACACCGTAATGCAGAAACGATTCAAGGCCGTTGTTTTGGTGTTCTAAAGCGTCGCGATGGCGAGTTTGGTTTACTCATGCGCCATGGTAAGTCCAAGATGATTGATGTGCCACTTGATCAGTTGGAAGAAGCCGATACTCATGGCTAAGATGATTCACTGTAAATACGGCTATGAAACCCGTGAGTGGATTCAAGCTGATGCGCGGTTAGATAAGTGGATTAAAGGAAAGAAGCGTTCTGCTAAACAGCAGGGCGTTTTTAATTTGGAAAATAAGCGTGCACCGGTGGTAAAGG
Organism: Lactiplantibacillus paraxiangfangensis; assembly: GCF_036246185.1. Lineage (NCBI taxonomy): Bacteria > Bacillati > Bacillota > Bacilli > Lactobacillales > Lactobacillaceae > Lactiplantibacillus > Lactiplantibacillus paraxiangfangensis. Next base: position 87,385 of record NZ_BTPW01000012.1, on the reverse strand, counting down.
ATTCCTAGCCGGTTGTGTTTAATTCAGAAAATAAAGGATGGTTATTAAAATGCAAACCAAAGTGTCAGAATCAACCGTTGAGGGTATTCTAAATAATTCACAAATTGAAGCAAAGACAATGTTTAACAAAGTAACTGTTGTGACAGCAAAGCTTCCTAATGGATTTGTGTTGGTAGAAAGCTCTGGTGCAGTGTCAGAAGAAAACTATGATTTTGAAATGGGTAAAACAATTTGCTTGGAACGAATTAAGAATAAAATCTGGGAACTTGAAGGATATCGGTTGGCCAGTATTTTAGCTGACAAGGATTAGGAGATTGCTATGAAATATCGGAAAAAGCCAGTAACTATTGAAGCATTTAAGTGGACCGGAGATGTTGATCAATCGGAAGACCCAGAGTGGATTTGTAAAGCGATTAAGACTAAAGACGTGGAATTCAAAGATGTTGGAACTGACAAGGCAAAAATGGTTATTCGTACACTAGAGGGTTACATGATTGCTGACCGTGGTGACTACGTTATTCGAGGCGTTCACGGTGAGCTGTATCCATGCAAGCCGGATATTTTTGAAGAAACCTATGAACTGGTGGAGGAATAGCAGCATGAATAAAGATGAAATTATTAAACAGTTCGATGGAAAGATTACTGAAATCGCTAATCAAGATGCAGTTCGCGCGGAAACATTAAAGCGAGAGATTGCGGACGGAACCATTGACGATGTTGTGGAAAATATCGTTGTTGAATCAGGAAAAATGTATGTTGAAGCAATTAATCAAGGATTTTCAGATGATCAAGCTTTTGCAATGGCGCTGAAGTTTGCGGGCCTTGATTCATAGCATATTTCTGAAACAAACAACACAGAGGTTAGCCTAACGGAGGTGGTGAAGTTGAGTGGCACAGAAAAGAAATCCGAATCGTGATAAAGCATATCAGATTTGGCAAAAGTCTAAGGGCAGTAAGCCGTTAAAAGATATTGCTAAAGAAATTGGTGTCACTCCTTCAACGATTCGAAAATGGAAATCGACCGATAAATGGTCACTCGGAAGCAAACGGAGCGCTCCGATTGATAAGGAGCGTTACGCTTCGATGAAAGAGAACAAAAACGCAGTTGGAAACCACGGTGGTGCGCCACCCGGTAACAATAATGCGGTGGGCTATGGTGCTCCGGTTGGCAATAGTAACGCTCTGGTTACTGGTCAGTACGAAACCATCATGTTCGACACAATGACTGATGATGAGTTAGCCATGTTTACCGGCGTTACTGATGATCCATTAATTACTGCTAATACCCAAATACGTGAGCTTAAGATTAGGCAGCATCGTATCATGGCGCGCTTGCTAAAGGTTTCAAAGGGTGCTGAACAAAATGAAGACCGCATGGATTTGGTAATCAGGCTTAATACTGCGCTGGATAATGTGACTAAGTCACTGATGCAAGCAGTACGTCAAAAGCAGGCTATCAAGGATTCACTGAGTTCTGAGCGCCGGCGCTTGTTGAGTGCGGAAGCAAGTAAGGCTGAAGCTGAGGCTGCTAAGGTTAATGGTAACGGTAATTCATTAGGAATGCAGAAAGCGATGCATGGAATGTCAATTGAGGAATTGAGGCGATTAGCTGGTGACACTAACAGCAGTACAGAGTGATTACTTACGTCAACAGGCCCAGTACGAACTAGCCCGGCGTAGTTATGAATATTACTTTCAGCTGTCTCAAGACAACCAAATGAAACTAATGCCACACACCAAGTTCATTTGTGATGCGCTCCAGCCAATCCTTGATGGCAAGCAACAATACTTAATCGTTGAGATGCCTCCGCAACATGGCAAATCTACGACTATTACCGAAACGTTTCCTAGTGCTTTCCTGATGAAGTATCCAGATAAAGAAGCCATGGTTGCCAGTTACTCCGATACGCTAGCCCAGAAGTTTGGTAGCCGAAACATGGCTAAGTTTAGTAACCTAGCCGGGCCTATGTATGGTTTGCAGCTATCACCAACGAAGCACACGGCTAACGAGTGGCAGATTGATGGCCACCGAGGTGCGATGCACTCAACCACTATTCTGGGGTCAGCAACCGGGCAACATGCGGACCTATTGATTGTTGATGATCCAATTAAAAACCAGCAAGAAGCTGACTCACCCACGATTCGAAACCGTATATGGGATGAGTGGCAAGCTAGTTTTTTTAGTCGGCTATCTGCGGACGCCAGTGTGATCGTAATCATGACACGCTGGAGTGTTGATGACTTGGCGGGACGCTTACTTAGAGAAATGGCCCTACCTTGGCAGGAACTAAAACTACCAGCGATTGCTGAGGAACATGACCAGTTAGGTCGGCAACCAGGCGAGCCGTTGGCTCCATACGCACCAATCTACAAGGATAAGGTGTGGGCGGAGAAGACACAGCGGGTTGAAGGTGTACGTAATTGGGCGGCACTTTATCAGCAACGGCCAGTCTTACAAGGTGGGAACATTTTCAAGCTGTCCAATATTCACTATTACTTACCAGACGCCAAGACTGCTACCAAACTTGGACTTGATCACGATGAGACAATTGCAATCTTACCAAGATTGGATAAGCGTTGGAGCAGTTGGGACCTTACGTTCACTGATAAGGACAGTTCCGACTTCGTTGCCGGGCAGACATGGGGTAAGCAGGCTGCTAACTTTTACCTGCTTGATCGTGTGCACGGTCGGATGGACTTCAACAAGCAATTGCAAGCTATTCAGTCCATGCATGTCCGTCAGCCTGACGCTAAGGCAATTTACATTGAAGATAAGGCAAACGGGTCAGCTATCATTAGCACGATTCGCAACGCCATTAGCGGAGTGATTCCGGTAGTTCCAAAGGGTGACAAGGTTACCCGGGCTAACGTAGTCGTTCCGTTTTTTGACGCCGGTAATATTTATTTACCGCACCCAAAGTGGCAACCATGGGTTGTTGAAATGTTAGATGAATGGACCGGGTTCCCAAATAAGGAACACGATGATGAAGTTGACAGTATGACACAAGCACTAAGCCGTGAGATTGTTGGTAAGCCGGCAAGTGTGATCATCAGTCATAACAGCATTTTGCATTAAGGATTGGAGGTGAATGAATGAACATATTTGGAATGTTTAACCGACATGGTAGACCGAACCGCTTTATTAGTGGACGCACGCACGGCTATGACGTATGGCTTAATGACGCCATCTACTTCGATGATAATGACGTGTTGCGCTGTTCGCCGAGCTATGACATTGAAGACCATCTGGACGACCTGAACATGATTTTGAGCACGTACATGACTATGGTTGGGGAGACTTACCACCAGAAAATGCGCTACTACAAAGGTGATCATAAGGATATCCAGGATAAGCCAATCAAAGACGAGCTGGGTGATGATAAGAACCGGGTAGTTGTGAGTGTAGCTAAGAACCTGGTTAATACTTTCAACGGCTACTTTATCGGAGTCCCACCGAAAATCACATACGCGCCTACTGATGACGGTAAGACACAAGCCAAGAAGGTTAATGATGTCATCTCACAGGCACTCTCAGTTAGCGATTCTGACGATGTTTTCTATGAGTGGAGTAAATCATCAGACATTTACGGCCGTGGCTATCTGGTGGCGTATATAGCCAATGATGATAACAAGACGCTCAAGTTTTCCCAGAAGGGACCAGAGAATGCACTGATCGTGTATAGCAATCGCAACGATAGTGACCCAATATTTGCCGTTACGTTTGATTATGTTGATGGTCGCTATTTTGGCTCGGTTTACACGCCGGCGCACATTTATCAGTTTGATAACAGCGACATGGTGCGACACTGGCACCCATTTTCAAGCTCACAGCAGTTTATAGATCGTGTTGATGCGCACGACGGAGTAGTTGCGAATCCTTTTGGAATGATTCCGGTGATTGAATTGCCTGAAAATAATGAGCGGCTTGGGTTATATGATGACTTGATCTCGTTGATTGATCATCAAGACCAGGTTCTGTCCGCATTGATGGACGACATTTCATACTTCAGTAATGCGATTATGGTCACTAAGGGTGTGGCTCCGCTCAACGATAAGGATAAGCAGGACATCAAACACTGGCGCGTCATGCAGATTCAAAATGACGGCGGTAGTGAGGATGCGAGTGTTGAGTTCCTGGACAAGCCTAATAGCAACGAGCTCCAAGAGAACGCATTGAAACACCTGTCCGATAACATTTACGACGGTGCCCAGGTAGTTAACCTATCGGACCCTGCATTGAGTTCTTCAGCCAGTGGTAAAGCTCTGGAGCAGAAGATGCAACCTATGACGATGTTAGCCAGTACTAAAGCCGAGAAGATGCGCACTGCAATCAAGCGACTACTGACTATTATCCTGAATCAGAACGGTGGGTTCGGTAATCAAGATGACATTGCGGAGCTAGTACGGCAAATCAAGATTGAATTCACGCCAAACATTCCACATTCCGACATCGATGAAGCCACTGTGGTTAAGAACTTGAACGGCATTATTTCCAAGCCGGCGTTACTTAGCTACTTGAGCCGAATTAATAACGTTGATGATGAAATTAAGCGTGAGGAACAGGAAAAAGAACAGAACGCCCAGAAGTTTAACAGCGCTGGGCCAACTGATGGTAGTCCTGATGATTCAAACGGCGACAAGGACGATCAGTCACCAGGCGCTAAGGACGACGATGCGCCGCCGAGCATCAAAGGGGGTGATGATAAGTAATGGCTACGGAGAAGCAGTTAGTTAGCCAGCGTGAACGCCAGATTAAGCACGACGATCATGGTGACGATATTTACATCAGTTCGCTAAGTAAAGGGACCACCGGCGTAATTGCGGAGAAGCTCAAGTATTTCCGTGACCATTACGCAAATGATGGGGTGCTTTCGGTTGGCGACATGCGTACAAACGTCAATGATGGCGATTATCAAATGTGGCAGGCATTTATTAGCAAGTACGGTCCTCGATTGATGAAGGATGCAGAATCCAAGTATCGATTAAAAAACGCCAAAAAGACTGCGGGAATTGACCGCGCCCATTTGATGAGTTCCATTGTTGGGATTGCCGTCGCTTATGCGACACTTGGCGTTAATGATTATTACGGCCAGTCCTTGATCAGTGAAGCCAGTAGCGCGATGAACTTTCAAAATAAAGTAAGCCGCGGGCGTGGTACCAAAGTCAAGGATGTGGCGGAGGACGTTGAGACAATGGCTAAAGAGTTTGCTGAGCAAGAAACTCAGGGACTGTCAATGTCTGAACGCGCTTGGCTACGGACAGATAAACTGGCCGACCAGGTTAACGGCGCAATTGATCGCGCCTTTCAGCAAGGACTAGACGATGACTACTACGAGAATCACTTATTTAACGATGGTGCTTCAGGTAACAGTAGCAGCGTACTAGCCCTTTTTGATTCGGCTAACGGTTATCTGGCCAATTCACTATTACGTGATAAGAAAGCCGAGATTGTGACGATGGTGGCCAATTATGTAGCTATTGCTAATTCGCTTAAGAAGGGTTACTGGTACACGGTTGAAGATAATCGAGTATGTAAGCCCTGTGAGACCTTAGCCATGGAAAGCCCTTATCGTCGTAATGCGGTACCGGCACGGCCACACCATGGATGTCGTTGCTTTATTGTTTATTACTAAGTTTAGGAGGAACCATTTATGTCAGAACCAGATAATGGCCAAAATCAACAAACAGATCCAAACGGCGCACCGGTTGACCCAGGGCACCGCAATGTTAGTGGAGCAGATTTTGACGAGTTCAAGAATGAAGTCATGGGAATGCTACGGGAATTTACTTCTAACAGCAATCCTGCACCGGCCCCAGCTCCAGCGGCCACTAAGCCAACACAACCGGCCCCATCACAGCCAACTGGTGCAGATGCACAGTTAAAGTCTGAAAATGAACGTCTGGCCAATGAATTAAGTCAAATGAAGGCTGAACAGACACATACAAAGCTAGTAAGTGTTCAAACACAAGCTGCTAAAGAAGCCGGTATTGACTTAGGTGACATGGCTGATCAATTACTTGGCAAAGACGAGGAAACAACCAAAGCCAACGTTGAAAATATGGCCAAAATCATGCAAGCGAACGGTAAAGGCAACGTTAAGCCAACCGACAATGGATTCAATATCCAAAAGAACGGCGGTAAGAATGCTAACCCTGATACCTTTATGGAAGGCTTCATGAAGCGCCAATTTGGCGACAAAAATAAATAGGAGGTTACACAATGATTTCACAAAAATACGGCACTAGTCGCGAAATCCTTATGAATTTTGCGGAAGCGTTGACGGTATCTGCAACAGTTAACGCTCCTGCTGCAACTGTAAATGACTATAATCGAAAAATCTTGAAGGCTGGTACACCCGTTGGGGCGGATAAGCCTTTTTATTTGGACGCAAATAACGTCACGTTAGTTCCGATTACGGATGCGACTGCGTCTAATGGTCAAGCAGTAATCATGCACGATGTTGACATTACCGATGGGCCTGCACCAGTTACGGTTATCCGTCGCGGTGACGTTGTTTTAGGCAATATGGACGACGATGTGCAAAAACTGTACACAGACGCTGTTAAAAATGCCTTAACTCACATTACTTTAGTCTAAGGAGGCTAATTCATGTTAAATATTGACCAACTTGTCACTCTCAAAGCGTTGGCGGAATGGTATGACCAAAAGGTCCTAACTTTACCGCCATTCTTGACTGAATCATATTTCCCTGGTATCAAAATCGGGACCGATTTAGTTCAATACCTTGTTTCACACGGGGAAGCGCCGAAATTAGCTAAGGCATCAACCTATGATGCACAGCCAGTACCAGTAAACCGTGAAGAATTTGAAAAAGAAACATTCTCAACTAGTTTCTTCCGGAACACCATGGCTTTGAATGAAAATGACCTAGAGGAACTCAACCGGGCCTTATTCAACAGTGATGATGCGCTTGTTGATACCGTTTTACGACGCATCTTTGATGACGAAACTAAGCAATTGCTTGGCCATCGCGCACGTCGTGAATGGATGGGCATGCAGGCACTAATGACTGGGGAAATTAAATTGGCATCTGGCGGCGTCAAGAGCTCAGTCACATACCAGACCCGTGACGGATTTAATAGCACTTCAAATGTTAAGTGGACAGATACAGCTAAGTCAACGCCAATCGATGATCTGCAATCCGCTATCGATGCAATGAAGAAGGTTGGGATTGTACCTAATCAAGTTGTTATGAATACCGAGACTTTCCGGTTAATCCAACGCAACGAAAGCGTTAAAGCGACGCTTCTGGCTAACAATGCCAACACGCCAAATGTTCGTTTAACACAATCACAGGCTGTTGATTATTTGCAAACCGAATTGCATATCACGCCAGTTATTTACGATCAAGGCTTTATTGATAAAGATGCCACGGGTAACGATGACTTCACGCCATACGTTCCGACAGGCAAAATTGCGCTCTTTAACGCACCAATTCCTGAACAGTTTGCTTTGACTGGCACAGGATCTACTGGTGTTGTAGATGGTACTCAACCAATTGGTCATATGGCATTTGCGCCAACCCCTGAAGAACTTGCTGTCCGTAACGGTGAGCTTCCAGGTAACACGGTTCAAACATTCGATATCGGTGTTACTTACCATGTCTACTATGATCAGCGGATGGCACGTAAGGAAACCTTGGTATCAATGAACTGCTTGCCAACGTTTGAAGGATCACTTGGTGTATTCCGCATGACGGTTACTGATCAACCAGATTCAGGAACGGATACCGCAACGGAAGAACCCGCAGGTGACTCTGGGGCGAGTAAATAGTGCGAGTAGTCCCAAAGTAAACTCAATCACTACTACGACCACGACTGCAAAAATTGATTTGAGCTAGGAGGCTTAAACTTGGCTGATAAATTATTCGATATTTATGACGATAAAGGAACTAAGGTTGTTGATGGCAAGCCGTCACCAGTTACTATTAGTGGCCTATCTGGCAATACCACATACAAGGGCTACAAGGCTGCTAACGCCGGTGACACGACTGCCATGGCAACTCTTGATGATATGACGACGACACCGGGGAAACCATCTCTGGTAGTTACTGCTGGCGATGGTAAGGCAGACTTTAGTATCACGCCAGCGACCGGCGACGGCAACGCCCAACGTTCATACGTCGTTAGCTATTCTACTGACGGCACGAAGTTCACGGACATTCCTGAAGCGACGACAACCGGGACCATTGATGGCTTGACGAATGGCACGGCCTACACGTTCAAGGTAGTTGCTAAGAACAGTGCAGGTACTTCCACGGCGTCAGAAGCTACAGCGGGTACGCCAACAGCTCCGGCGAGTAGTCCCAAAGCTTGATGGGATTACCACCACGGATAATAGCGCCACAATCACATTAGAGTAAGGGGGTTAGGGCCTTGGATAAATCAGAATACAGCAAGTTAGTACGCTACACCGTTAAGGATGGTGATACTGAATTCAGCATTGCTGAACAATTTCACGTTGGCGTAGGTGCTTTACGTCAAGTTAATTCACGGAGTGCCGGCAACTATGCGACTGCTGGTCGAAAAATCTACATTCCTAAAGAAAAGTAGGGACGCTTATGGAAGATAAAGCAGAACTATCTGAGTTGGTTCAATCCGTAAAAATCCTGGTCGGCGATCAAGCTGCGGGTTTTAGTGATGGCCAACTAGAAGCGTTGGTTGAAATTGCGCAATCCTATGTAGCTACGTTTAAACCGCCTGAAGAACAGGTGGCCGGGCTAGTTAAGTTATGGGTTGCGCATTTAATTTACGCAAAAATGGCTAGTCTTAGCTCAGTTAAAGTAAATGGTGTTCAAATAAACAGCGCCAGCACTGGCAGTGATACCTGGCTGACGATGTTTAATAACACCGTGAAGCACCTTGGCCTGAATGAAGCGGAGATGACTGGATTTGCCTAGTGAAGACTTCAACCGACTAGAACGACCAACCAGCGAATTAAAAAAGCTTGGGGGAATGTCGGTCCATGTCGGCGCCTTAAAGGCAGCCAGTGGTAATAGTGAGAGCTTCATCGAAATGATTGCTATGGTTAACGAGTACGGCGCACATATTCACCCTAAAAATGGGCAATGGTTAACGATACCCACTAAATTGGCTGACGGTCGTAAGGCTAGTGAGATTGAGGGCCTATTCAAGCCTAAAAATCACAATATTTTAGCTAAGTCCAACGGTCAAGGTGGGTTAGATGTCTACTTTATCCTGAAAAAGCAGGTAGATATTCCAGAACGGTCTTTCATGCGGAATACATTCGACCAAAACATTAAATCAAAATGGACTGATCGAGTTAAGTTTGATATTTCAAAAATTCTAGTTGGCGAAATGAGAGCTAAGGAACTGTACATCGACTTAGGGCGCCAGATGGTCAAGGACGTGCAGAGGGCGATGGTGAAAGCCAGTCCTAGTAATGCACCGTTAACCATTGCAAACAAGGGTAAGGATAAGCCCTTGTTCGATACCGGTGCTTTATATCGGTCGATTAGTTGGGTGGTGGAAGAATGAAGCCTTTAGCAGGCGTTTTAAATATTTTCCCGATGTTCGCTGTTAAGTTCGACTTAATGCGCATTGGTCCGGGGCCTTCAGATGAAAATTCTGGAGGCTATTTTGTTGGAGATGATTCAGAAGGCAATACAGCTGACCAGAAGCCGCTTCAAACACTAACCGAGCCACTCATGCCGTTTACCAGTGGACGCTCAGTGTTGATGAGTTTAGGAGCTGGTGGCAGTGCTGACGCTTTCGATTATGAATGGTGGTCAACTGGCCATTACCCAACTGGCACCGTTGTTCGCTACCAAGGCCATGAACTGACGGTAAAAAAAATTGATCCATATTTTGAGATTGGCGGCTTTGCCGTTTACTACCTCAGTGCAAGGAGTGATCACGATGGCGTATCAAGCTAGAACATTCGACTGGCCCAAAGTTATAAACGGTTTAGCTAAGACCTTGAGTGATATCACACAAGGTCAAGTTTCTGTTTACGATGATGGCCGAGTGCCTAAAACAGCTAAGTACCCGTTTATCACGTTTGCTGATGAGAATCCTTATACCGAGTTATTTCACAGCACTTATAAGGTTAACGACCAATTTGACAGAACGGTATCAATTAGCTGTTATGCCGAGACTGACGGCGAAGCAAATAATATTGCGGATGATTTGCATACCTTACTGCAAGACCCGCAGTACCGTGACGAGCTGAATAGTTTCGGCATTACGTTTGTGAGCGTCCAAAACTTTGCGCGGCGGAGCGCGGTACTCTCGGACTTCATGAAAGTTAGCAATTACGGGTTTGACCTGACTATCCGACTATTACGCCGGTACCAATCAGACCACCCAGAAATTAAACAATACGGAGGAAATTCATAAAATGGCTATTAAAGAATTAGTCCCGATTTCACCAGTGATCGTATCTACAAGCTATAAGCAAGTAGAAACTGATATTGGGTTACGGGGCGTGTTACTTCCAATTGCCGGAGATAAAGAGGGCCTTATGGTCTATCGGAGTCTTGACGCATTGGAAGATGATTACGACATCGATACGCCTACTTGTAACCAAGCCAACGCCTACTTTAACGGAGCTAGTGATGGCGCTATCTACGTCATGAATTACGACAAAAACTATACGGCAAGTGCGCCAACCGAAACCGGTGCGACGACTACCGATAAAACAGCCACTGTTTCATTGGATTCAACCGATGGCGGTGGCTTAATTCATGCCTTGGAAAAGTACTACTTTGCCGGGTTTGAATATGTGCTGCTTCCAATCAGTACAGCCGACGATATCAAATTAGCTTTAACGGTTTCCAACTTTGTTGAAGCACAGGATAGTGGCTACTTGGTTTTGAGCTACACAACTGACCCTGCAACCACCCCAGACTTCTCTCAGTTTGCTCAGATTCAAAAGAACCGGAGTACTAAGGTATTTAGCTTGCCTAGTGATAAAGACGTAGATAACACGTTTGGGGCCGATTTCTTAGGACATTACGTTGAACTCAAAACAGGCTCAAATGCAAAGTTTGTTGGCGAGTTGAGCGTTGAACCACAAGATCGGTACGAATTTACCAATGATAACTTAGCCGTTTACGACAAGTATCAAATTGCTACCTATGCCTACGAAAAGGACACACCGATGACCACCAACGGCCGTTCTTTCTCCGGGATTCAAATGGGCAACATGATCACTAAGGATGCGTTTGCTCGCGATGTGGTAAATGCCGTTTCTCCAATCGTCACTGGTGCGGGTTACCTACCATACGACCAACCAAGCTTAAAGCTGGTTAAGAGTGCTGTTATGGGTGTGGCAGATGATTACAAGACCGCTGAACTTATTGAAGACTTTTCAATTAATGACCCACAAGTTGCGGATATCAGTGAAGCAGAAAAAGCTTCCGGTATTTTGAATAAGTTCAAGTGGTCCATCTCAATGATGCGGCTTATTGATCAAGTTAAGTTCACTCAAACACTTGTCGTTACACAAAACGAATAGGAGGAATTATACATGGCAGCAGGAGATTATACGGATCCTAAGTGGGACACCGCCGACGTCGTTATCTTAATAGATTCTAAGCAACCGGAGTTATATGCAACTGGTGATGTTTTCACCGCAACATACGATTCCGATAACGTTACGATTTCAGCAGATATCAAAGGACACGGGATTACCGTGATCAACCACAACGGTTCAGCCACTGTTACGGTTAACGTTTCTGCGTTGGATACGATTTGGCATGACTTCCTAGTTGATCACGATCCTGGCAAGGGTCACACTATCGATATCATGACACCGGTTGAACACCTACACACTAACTCAGCTCACTTGGTTAAAATGCCAGATATGAATTCTGGTAACGAAGCACCAACACGGGCACTTCAATTCAAGACACCAACACTTGTAGCTGAACCAGCAGCCTAACTGTTGGCTTTTATTTTGTCTAAATTTCAAAAATAGAGAGGATTTTTTAAAATGCCAAATGATGAAGATGTATTAGGAACCACAACTGAAGACACAGCAACTAGCGAAGCAGTTACAGCAGAATCAACTGCTGCGGAAGAACCAGCAGAAGCGACAACGCCCGCAGAGACTGTGCCTGAACAAAAATGGCAAGGGTCATTTGATGACGTTTCCGAAACACAACGCCGAATCACAGTAACTGAAAAGGATGGTCGAACTGTGACGGCACCTTTCAACTGGCCTGGTAAGCGGGTTGCTGAAAACTTAGAAGGTCTTCAATTTGAAATTGAACGGGGTGTCAACGGGCGGCAAGTTTCACGGATGACCCAAGGCGATTATCACGCTGCACTCATGGAATATTTCGGCCAAGCAATGATTGACAGTAAGCCAGCTGGCAAGGTCAATGATGAATTCTTTGAAAATGTTTCAAATAAGACTTACCAATACTTCATGGATCAGGCAGATTCCTTTCTTGACAAGGTGTCTAACGCCGATTAGCGACCGGGCCGTTAAGGCCTATTTGGATTCAGATGACATTAACGTCATCAAATGGATTAGCTACATGGCCGGAACTTTGAACCTAAACTCCGACGACGTTGCTAACCTAACGATTCCTGAGCTATCCGTGATGGTTTACTGCACTCGTAAGCGAATCAAGAACGAGCAGGAATCGAGGCGATCAATCTTTGGCTAAAGAAATGCGACGGGCTACTATCGGTTTCAGCGTAAAGGGCGACCTTAAATCGCTGGAAAGAGCCAATAAGCTACTCGATGAAATGCCTAAAAAAGCCACTAAAGTTACAGGCATGTTGGAAAAGGCCTTCAGTAATGAGGGCCTTAAAAATGTGGATAAACTTGGCAAGGCATACTCCGAATTAGCTGATAAGTCACAGGACGCTGTTGATAAAATCGTCAAGCAGAACAAACGCGCCTCGCAAAGTACTGAGGAAAATGTTAACAAGTCCGCTAAGACGGTTGACGCTTTCAGCAAAAAGCTTAGTGCGATAGATTCAATTAAATCAGTTGAAATAAAGACTAAGTATAATAATTCAGTTACGGCGCAGGCTCAACGTGCAGTTGATAAGCTGGGTCATACTTCGCCAGTCGTCAAGGTAAAAACTAATACTAAGCAGGAAACTCAGCGGGCAACTGAAGCAGTAGAGAAATTTAGCGGCAATGCAAAAAGGTATTTCCGTAACGCCGGAGAGTCCGCAGGACAATTCATGGGTTCAGGGCTGCAAAAAGCCAAGAACAAACTGCATGAGTTGGATCAGCAAGCCGGGTCTAGTGAGCACCTATTTAGTAAGATATTTAGTTCAACCTTGATTAGTAACGCCATTTTAAGCTCGTGGAGCGCATTAACCGGGAAAATCAAAGAAGCGGCCAAAGCCGGTCTTGACTATGAAAAAGGTCAGGACCAAATGTTAGCTACTTGGACCACGTTAGGCGGTTCTAAAAAGGTCGCCCGGCGGATGCGCAAGAGCATTAACAATTACTCAACCGAAACTGGTCAGGATACTGATCTGGTTAACGAGGAAGAGCAAGGATTCTATCACTTACACTCAAATGAAAAAGAATCCAACTCAATGACTCATGCCATGCTTAACATGACCGATGCCGTTGGCCTGAGTAAGGACCAAGCGAAGTCGGTCAGTCAGGATATGGTCCATACGTTGGCTGGCGGTGTCGTGCAGACCGGTGACTTAAACGTCATTGGCCAGTACTTCCCGATGTTTAACGAAGCTATGGAGAAATATCTAGCCAAAGTTAAGCATGTTAAAAGCATCAGCGGTAAAGACCTACGAGAAATGGCAAAGACGGGGAAAATTTCCGCTAGCGCCTATGAAAAGGTGTTTGAGCAGTTAGGTAATGTCAAGTACGGTGCAGCTGCTGAGCGTATGATGGGAACCTTCAACGGGATGGAACGGACAATCAAGTCCCGTGTCCCGGCTCTTATGGGTATGATGGAAAAACCATTCTTAACGCAAGAATCCGGGCTGTATCGTGGCATTTCTAAATGGGTGGCTGCTAAGAAAACCGAAAAGGAATTCGAAAAACTTGGCAAAGCTATTAACACAAGCGTTAATACTATTGCTAAGGCTTTTTCATCTACCTTCCATTTAGGATCGTCATCAAAAGTAATGGACCGCCTGATGTCCGGTTTGACTAAGGGCGTTGTTGACTTTGGTGGGTCAATCAAGCGTCACATGCCAGACATCAAAGTGTTCTTTGAAGCCATGAAGGCTACGAGTGGCGCATCGCTGAAGGTTATGGTTCAATCCCTAAAGGACCTACTGCCGATACTGAAAGTAGTAGGGGACTTCGTAAGTAAGCACCCTAAAGTATTCGGTACTTGGGCGGCCGGCATGATTCTAATGAGTGGTGCTACAAAAGTATTGCACGGTTCGTTAGTTGGATTGGTTGGTGCTGGTAAGATTCTAAAAGCACCATTAAGTGCTTTAAATGGATTAGGGCGAGCATTTCAGCGTATCAAGCTTGGCCCAAAAGCTAAGATTGATGAGAAGCCGTTTAACACGTCTGTTGGCAAGTTCTTTAAGTCGGCTGGTTCAAAAATTGGTACAGGTTGGTCGAAATTAAAGGGCGCCATGAGTTCCAAAGAAGTTGGCGGACTAGCTTACAAAGAAAAAGGCGGTTGGATTAATAATTTAACCAGCCGTCACGTTTCTAATATGTCTGCCGCCGGTAAAGTTGCTACTGGTGCGGTTGGTGTCGGGATTGCTGTTTCTAGTGGACTCGATATCTATAAAGGTATCAAAGCTAAAAATCCCAAAAAGAAATTTGAAGATTTTGGCTCTGGAATTGGTACTGCACTAGGTGGCGGGATTGGGTTCTTCTTTGGTGGCCCAGCGGGCGCTGCTATTGGTGCTTCAATCGGTAAATTCATTGGTAAGTGGGGTGGCAAAGGAGCCAAACAATTTACCGATGGATGGAACAAGAAGGGACGCGGTGCCAAAAAGCCGCCAAAGGGATTATTACCTAAAGCGGGCTACTATGCGCGTGAAGCTGGGGACGCCGTTACTGGCTGGTACAAGTCAGCTAAGAAAGGCTTTACCAAGTATGGTCCCAAGGTGGTTCATTTTATCACGCACCCGTTCTCTGACAGTACAAAGTGGTTCCTGACGGACACCAAAACTGGCAAAAGAATTTCTAAGTGGGCTACCGGCGTGATCAAAAAGGTCAAGTCAATCAAGATTCCTAATCCTTTTAAGAACTTCCACCCTATAAAATGGTTTGAATCTAAGCTCAAAAATTTCCACCCAATCAAATGGATCAAAGCTAAGCTTACTGATTTAGGTAAGATTAAGATTGCCAATCCGTTTGATAAATTCCATCCGATTAAGTGGTTTGAATCCAAAATTGCTGGTTTCCATCCAATCAAGGACTTTAAAAATCTAATTAGCGGATTTACTAAAATCAGTATTCCTAATCCTTTTAAGAACTTCCACCCTATTAAGTGGTTCAAGGATACCTTATCCGGATTCCACCCGGTCAAGATGATTAAGGACGCTTTTAGTGGTGGTTCAAAAGCTGTTAAAAAGGTAATCAGTGCTGTCGGCTTTGCAACTGGGACTAAGGGACGTTATCCCAATGGCCTACCACATGACATGATGGCTAAAGTCAACGATGGTGGGTCACGTGAATTAATTCTGCCACCGGAACAGCAACCGTTCATGTTTCGGAAGATGAACCAAATCGCGTTTTTGCGTAAAGGTACACACGTTTTAAACGGGCGCGATTCTAAACGTGCGACTGGTATGGCTCACCTTGCTAGTGGAACGGCACAGTTACCAAAAATCGGCGGTGTCGCGACTAAGGTTAAAACTGGCATTGATGGCACCAAAAAGAAATATGACAAAGAGTTGAATGGCTCTAAAAAGTCTATTTCTTCGTTCAAACGTTCAAGTAAGAGCGATTTTGCAAAGGTTAAGAGTGACACGACTAGCAAGATTGGCACCATGTCATCGAAAGTACAAAAGGCTTACAAGTCAATGTCCGGTGGTGTCAACGGTACCGCTAAAGACTTGTCATCAAGTCTAAGCCACAAGACCGGTTCGATGTCTTCAAATTTGACCCATAAGGTTAAAAATATGGGCTCCAATTTGGATGATATTACCGGCTCAATCAGTAAGCAGTGGCGTAAGACCTGGAGCAATATGGTGAATTATTTCGGTAACGTGATGACTAAGCTCAAACCATATGCTCATAAAGGCATGTCTGGGGCTGTTTCTGCCTTGAACGGCGGGATTAGTTCAATTGATAGCGCGCTGGGCCAATTCGGCGGTAATAAGTCAGTATTGAAGCCAATTCATTACGCAACTGGGTCAAACGGTCCAATTGGCAGTGATCAACTGGCCGTATTGAATGATGCTGTCAGTGGGCCACGGCAAGAATTAGTTCTCCGCAATAATCAGCTGTTGAAGCCAGAAGGTAATGACACGCTTACCCACTTGAAAAAGGGTGACCATGTTCTTAATGGTCATCAAGCAAAACGGTTCCTACCGCACTATGCAAAAGGAACTGGGCTATCTGACAATGCGCTGATTGATTTGGCTACCAAGAACTCCGGTAATCCTAAAGGCGCCTTCAAGTCCGGATTTGATAAACATATTGGTAAGGGCGGTTCGTCTGTCTTATCAAAAGGCATTTTGAAAACGGCAAAAGGCGCAGTTGATTCACTGGGGACAGCTTGGTCAAGCGCAATGTGGGGATTGATTAACAGCACCATACAGGGTGGCGGGACCGGCAACGGTTCACTTAAGCCTCACTTCGGTGGCAAATTTACAGAGTCTTCTGGCTACGGTCGCCGAACTAGTGACGTTTCCGATTTCCATAAAGGTATCGACTTTGCTGCCCCGATGGGGACACCTATTCCGGCACAGTATGCCGGGACGGTTGTCACCGCTGGCTCAGCTAGTGGGTTCGGTAACTGGGTTGTAATCAGACCAAATGGTCAGGATATCAACACTATTTACGGTCATATGCGTAGTTACTCGGTCCACGCTGGGCAACACGTCAAGGCTGGCCAAATCATTGCGCGGGTTGGTGCCGAAGGTGAAGCAACTGGACCGCATGTTCACTACGAACTGCGGAAAGGCTTAGGCTCCGGCGATTCACGTCCTAACCCTGACACCTATAAAGGCAAGGTTAAAAAGCTACCTAAAGGTGGTAAAGGGCTGAACGGGCTGGTAAAGCGGGAACTTGGTTCAAAGGCGCTTAACTGGATTGAGGATCATCTTCAGTCTGATGTTTCCAGCATTTCGATGTCAGGAGACGTAGCCGAACGTGCACGATCACTTGCTAAAGCTATCAAGCGGTTATATCCATCGGCTACTAATGCCGGGATTGCGGCGGTACTTGGTAACTGGTCCTTCGAATCTGGCTTGAATCCTAATGCGATTAACCCCGGCGGTGGCGCTTCTGGCTTGGGCCAATGGTTGGGCGGTCGTAAAACGGCCTTGATCAACTACGGTTCAAAGCACGGTAAGAGCTGGAAAAATGCTGGGACACAGTTAGCTTTTGCCCTAAATGGTGATGGCTCAGACAGTTCACTGCTTAAGAGCATTTTGCGTGGCAGTGGATCCGTTGCTTCTCTAGCTACTAGATTTTCTACTGGTTGGGAACGTGGCGGGTATACTTCGCAACACGTTGCGGGTGCACGTAAAATTGAAGCTGCTTTGCATAATGCGGGTGGTTGGTCTGTGCCTGGTAAACTAAACATTTTTGGTGAAAAGGACCAAGAGGTCGCAATTAATCCAAAAATGGCCAGCGCTGACGGCTTGATTGCTAGTGCGATTGATAAGCGTTCCAAGGTTAATGGATCCGGGATAGCGGGTCAGCTCAAGCGGGCTGCAGCTAACCAGGAATCAATAACCAAGCGTCAATCACTTTACAAGCAGGCTATCACAGGACTACGGAGTGTTGTCACTAGCACGCATCGTAGTTCTAATAGTGGCAACGGCAGTAAGATCGTGATCAGTCCAACGTTCAATTTCAACGGAAATACAGACGCTAAAACTGCCCATGATTTTGCTAACTACACGCTTGCACAGCTCAAAAAGCTCGTGCAACAAGAAATTCAGAGACATGAGCGTGCAACTTACGCTGTCACAAGCGAAGGCTAAAAAGAGAGCTTCGGCTCTTTTTTATACATAGAATTTTGATAACGGGGGTAGTTAAATGTCTGCTAAAAAGAAATATAAATCAGCCTACACCAAGGCCAAGGCTGCATTGACTAAGGCAAAGAAGCGACTAGCTAAAGAAAACAAGCAATTAAAGGCTATTCAAAAGCGAATGGCACACCATGCGACAACTAGCGATGCTCGCAAACTTGTCACTTTACAGAAATCAATCAAGGCTAATAAAAAGATTGAAAAGTCTAAGCAGAAGAAATACGACAAGGCTAAGTCCAATTTATCCAGGTATAAAAAGAAGATTGAACTGCCGGCAACGTATCGCAAGCAGATCATGAAGAAGATGCACAAAAGTGATTACTGGGGGCACCGGGCCTACATCATGCCGAAATATCCACACGCTAACACGTCGTATTGCTTTGTTTTTATCACTGATGAAAGCACCCCACATGAAACCACAATGAGCAGTAACGCGGTTGAAAAGGGGCGTTCTCTGAGTGCGAATGCACAAAAGCAGGCAACCACTGTATCGATAACTGGATATTTAGGTGGAGATGGTAATAAATCCAAAATGGCAGGGTTAAAAAAGCAGGCCAAGCGATTAGCGCGGTGGTCTGATAATAGCTCGGTTATGACTTGGCACGGTGACAATGTATACCCAGAAGTTGTCATTACGAATTTCACCCCTGACTTTAATCACGAACCCGGTACTGGCGGTACCAACATCATCGCAGTCAGCATGACGCTAACAATCGGCGACTTTGCCGATAGTAATCCTAAGAAGAAAAAGAAGAAAACTACCGATACCGGTAAAAAGTCAGTTAAAAAGGCATCATCAAAAAAGAAAGGCTCAAAGTCAGCCAAGAAGAAGCGGTACATTATCGCCAAACGTGGTTACTCATACTGGTACGTTTCTAAGAAAACCAAGGTTAGCTTGAGTAAAATTGAAAAGATGAACAAATATCCGGCACGTAAGATTCCTATTGGTGCAAAAATTTACTACTGATTTGAGGTGATGATATGGCAGAGAGCGATTCAATTGAATTTGATGTAGATCAGTTGCCACAAAAGTTTAATATGACGTTGGCTGGGGAGGACTTCACGTTCCGTGTGTATCGTAGTGAGTACAGTGATTACTTATATATTGACGTGTACGACGAGGATGAAGTTCCAATAGTTTTAGGCGAAAAAATGGAATATGGTGAGCCATTATTTGGAACGATTAATGATCCTAGATTACCAATTATTCCAATCATTCCACGCTCGGAGTCTGAAGGTGAATCGGTAGTAGATGGGAGCAACATTCAAAAAAGCGTGTTTCTATTTCTGCCAGCTGATGATCCAGATGAGGATGATGAAGCAGCCACAGAATTTACCGACGATTTAGACGATGAAGACGGAGATGATGATTCTGACGATTTGGATGATAACGACGAGTTTACTGATGACGATATGAATCTTTATGGGACCGATGAAACGGTAGGCGATGACTCATGAAGTTAGTTCATTTCGTACAGCATTTAGTTCTAACCGTCTCTAAAAATAAAAAGTATCACGTTCGGGCTTCCCAAAAGAAAGGGCATCGAATCATGCTCGAGCATACCAATACTTTCGCTTCTGAAGATACTACGGGAACTGTTGAAGTCACTATCCACAATCTTACGATGGCCCATATTAAGGAGTTTAAGGTTGGTAGAACCGTGACACTTGACGCTGGTTGGTATGACATCAGTGGCAACAATTACGACGTGCACCGCGTTATTTCAGCAAAGATATCCTTTGTTTCACCGTCACATTATACTGATGCGGATACGGCTGTTCAGTTCACAATTACTGTAAATCAGCAGTATGACAACATTAAGCCAATCAAGGTGCGTAAATCCAAACGTGTAAGAATCAAGGCATCACAGAAGAGCCTAGATAAGGCCATCAGTGCTTATAATTCGAAGATTAATAAGCAACGGAAGAAATGGATTGATGAGCACCCGCACGCTAAGCAGAAAGAAGTCACGGCCCAGAATAAGCATTGGACGAAGTTGAAGAAGAACTACGCAACTAATGCCCGGTCCAACTATAACAAAAAACGTAAGCAGCTTAACGACAAGAAACAGTACCAGGTTAAAACAGTTCATGAATATATGAGTTTTAAAAAAGGAACTCATGGTTCAACCATTATTAAGCGAATTGCAAAGCAGGCAGGTATCAAGCTGAAGGCAGTTCATCTTAACTATGACCGAGTATATTTGAACGGATACACAGCTAAATCAAAGCCAATGACGTGTATTAAACAAATTGCTAAAGACTGTGACACTGAAATTATTAATTCTTACGGTGATCTACGGATTGAAAAGCTGGATACTAAGCGCAAGCGAAACATCCACATTCAGCCGTCAACCGGATTAATATCCACAGAATATCAATCTGGCGACGATAATAAGAATTCACATCAATGGCAAGTAACGTTCCTTTACCGTAGTGTTGCGGTCGGGGACATTATTTATTTGAATTCAACTGCTCAAGGTGGCCCTAATGGTTGGGTCATTATCCTAAGCGGTAATAGCTCATATACAGGTAACGGAACGCCAACAACGCAGGTAACTGTTGAGCTGTACTCTACTTATCGGACTAAAGTCAAAAAGAAGGTTAACAAGAAAAAATTAGCCGACCGTAAGGCTAAAGCGAAGGCTGACGAGAAGTCTAAGAAGAAGGCTCAAGCTAAACGGAAAGCACGGCAGAAGGCCAAGTCTAAGACTAAAACTAAAGCCAAGTCTAAGAAGAAGTAGGTGATAACATGAGTGCTCAAAATAATGGGGCTGACGGTACTAACTATTTGGCTAAAATTATCAAAGAGACCATCGGAAACGCCTTAACAGGGGTGAATGTGTCATTTATTGCTGAAGTGGTCAAGGTTTCACCGCCAACTGTTAGTGTTCAGCCACTATCTTTAACGGTTGAATCTAATCAGAAGCAAGGAATTATTGAAAAAGCGTTAGTGCTTTGCCCTAGTGGTACAGGCAAAGTTAAATTAAAGCCTGATGATCACGTTGTTTGTGTTGTTCTGGATCATGATACGACGTACTACAACCGTAAAGAGTTCTTTAGACAAATGACGACAACACCGCATTTAGTTAATAACGCCGTAGTAATCGGGAAGGTTGCAAATAAGGAGGACTTTGAATAATGGCAACGGATTTTCTTTATGATGATTCTGGCGATATTGTCATTCAAGGCGGACAACCGGTCATAATTAGCGGTGTTGAGGAGTTGGCGCAGGCTCTGCGTTCACTGTTATCAACACCTAAAGGGAGCTTTTTAGACAATGAAGATATGGGCCTAGACATGACTTTTATCGTTGGTGGCTTTGATCAGGAACTTGGAATTGAGGCGGCTACCGAAGCCATTATGCAGGATAAGCGGGTTACTGAGATTCATGATATAACTTGCGAACCGGATTATGACACGGGAGTCGCTAATTTTACGATTTCATTATCTTCCACAGTCGGAGATATCAATTTTGGGAAGGAGGTGCCATTAAATGCCGCTGGGTGATAATGGTTGGGAAGACTTAGATCCAGATGATGCGCTTGAATCTGAACGGACTAAGCTAAAAATATATTTAGGTCAAGAAATTGATTTGTCAGACCATTCTCCATGGGGACAAATCGCACAATACGAAGCCGATAAGGATATCGAAGCCGACGAGCATGCGCATGATAGCTATGATGCCGCTTTCGCAGCTCTTAGTAATGGTGTGAGCCTTGATAGGGTGGGTTCTAACTTTGGTGTGCAACGCAATTTGTCGCAAAGCGCGGTGGCTACTTTACAAATTACGGGGACGCCGGGTTATGTGGTTGAAGCTGAAACTGAGTTTGATACTGATGACGGGACTGCGTTTATTAGTGGCCGAGATGTGCAACTTGATGAGTCAGGCAACGGTTCGGTTGATGTTTATTCCGAAGATGAAGCTGACTACGTCAATGTTGGTGCTAATCAAATTATTAATCAGGCTGAGCCGGTTGATGATGTATTTGAGGTCACTAACCCAGAACCGGCTACCGGCGGTGCTGATTTAGAAACAGATTACGATTACCGGCACCGTATTATTCCAAATGAGGCGTCCGCTGAGGGAACGACTAATGACGGGATTAAGGTCGGACTGATGAACGTCGATGGTGTGACGGATGTGCAAGTAATTGCCAATCGGGGCAACATCACTGATAGTTACGGCAACCCGCCGTATTCAATGCACGTTTATGTTATGGGTGGCCAACCTGATGCAATAGCTCAGAAGCTTGTTGATATTGCGGGCGGTGAAGTGTGGTTTGTTGGTAAATCATCGGGTACAGGAGTTGACGACAGCGGCCATAAGGTAACCGAATATTTTGATCAGCAACAAATGGTACAAGTTAAATTAGCAATCACAATTAAATCCAGCACGACTGTCGATGAGGACGCTCTCAGACAGTCCGTGTTGGATTATTTTGACACGCTCACAATGGGCCAGCCAGTTATCTTAAACCAGCTGTACGGCTATCTTTACCAGATTACTGGTGTTGATGATGTTACTTCAATTACTGCGGGAATTGCCGATACACTGACCGCTGACAATATCTTAATTGATACTTACCAGCAAGCTCAAACAACTGATGAATTGATTGGGGTGACGGTAACTAATGGCTGAAGATACTGACGAGCTTTTAGATGGGACGACATTCGATGAATACCACCGTGATCACGTCGCACAATTTACCGGTTTTCAAGCCAATTATAAAGGTACGACATTCGACAACTTAATTAAGTATCTGGATGATGCAGCCTTTACCAGACTTCAAAACACTGATGAAATTACCAAAGCTCGTGAAATTTCTTATGCACACGGACTTGAATTAGATGACATTGGCGACGATTTAGGAATTGAGCGTAACGGTGTCGATGATGAGTTATATCGCTTCTTACTGCTTAGTCGCATGATGTCGCGTGATTCGAAAGGAACAATTAACGAATTGATTGGGATTGCTGCTAACTTACTTGGCTGCGATAAATCAGATGTCTGGATGGCTCGCAACCGGCATTTAGATGCCAATGGCGATTTGGTTGGCGACCCTAATACGATTGACGTTAAAGACATTCCATATGACAAAGTAAAGAATATGTTTTTGATTGACCGGCTAACTACTGAATTAGAGCGGGCGACGGTGGGCGCCACAAAGATTAACTTTGTGAACCTATCTGTCCCGCTTAGTGAAGGTTTATTTATCGGTATGGCACCATCGTTTACGGTTCAAGTTGATTTATAAAGGAGGTATAGCAATTGGATTATAGTCAAAAATCATTGACTAAAGATGGCCTAATGATGCTGTCTGGAAGTGATGCAGATTCAACATCAATAGTCATTGATAAGATGATTGTTTCACAGCAGAGTATTGATAAGAGCATTGATTTGAAGTATCTGACACTATCTGATTTTACTAATCCTATTGAGTTTAATATAAATTCAGTTCAGAAAAATGATGATTCATTTCAAGTTAAAGCGGCGGTTTCTAATAATGCAACCGGCAATATTTTAACAAGTGATTACAAGGTTGCGCTCATTGGGGTAGTTGCACATACAAGTACGGATTCTACGGATAAATTACTGGGCGTAGTTGTCGGAGTTGATCCGTTTATCTTACCTGCTTACAACAACGTGCCAGTTAGCTACATTGCAGGGGTAACCTTTGGGTATTCCAATGCTACTAACATTACGATTCAAATAAAGAACGATGTATATGCTTTAAGCACGGACGTTCAGGCCTTAGATAAGGCGACTGTAAAGGATAATCACGACGGCACTATCACGGCAAACGGAACGACGTTCACTCCTGCTGATGATACTAAAGTAATGCACCCGGCTGATCTCGCAATGAACACACTTAACGAGGCCAGCTTTTCAGTAGACACCAATAGTTTGGGATTCTATGACTATCCGCGATTCATTGCTCGTGCCTATTATAATGGTGCTGGAATCGCACAATCAGGAGATGGTTATGCTGGTGTGCCAGAAATGTTTCATCTGCAAATGTTTGCAGACTTAAAAGATAATGGGGCCGTTATGATTCCAAAATTTTGGACCTTACAGCTTAAAAGTGTGATGCCAGATTTCGATACGTCAAACTTCACAATCAACCGATCAACGGATGGGCATTGGCTATATCTGGTTTCAAACACGCCAGAAGTCGGTGCTCCAACTATTGGTATTCAATGCTTAAACGCAACTTTTAAGGAGGTAGCATAATGTTAAAAATTAAAACAACATTAGAAAACGTCGGGGGGGGGCTAGAAACTCAGTAGTACCAGCGTTTCTAACCCTTTTATTAGAGTTGGGCGGTGGACAAAATGGCTAAAGTATATCAACCGATTGTTGAAGGCCAGTCTAATTGGGTTGAGCCACTGAATACAATGCTAGAAGCTTTGGCTAAGTCAACCGATGACAGTGGATGGATTGACTTACCATTGATTAATGGTTTTTTACCAGTAGATCGTATTGGAAAGACTCAAGTTAGAAAGATTGGAAAAACCGTTACGCTACAATTGTCGTTATCGCATTTAACTCCAGCAACTAGCTGTTTAAAATTACCAACGGGGTTTGTACCAAATCGAACAATACCAACATTTGTCAGAGGACTTGCTGGTGCAGCATACAACCTATCTATTAATTCAGACGGCTCGGTACTGTTTGAAAGTAAGGTAGATGGTAATTATGCCGATAGTGATTATGTTGGGGACATACTGATGTGGGTAGTTGATTGAAGAAAGGAATTAATCAAAATGAAAAACATATTAAAATTTTACGGGGGGCGGAATGCTGACTTAACAGCATTTCTAACCTCTTTATTATTTAAAAAGGTAGGTGTTTTATATGGATAGCCTACCTATTTTAGTGCCGGGAGAAGCCGGTTGGGATAAGATTTGGAATGACAATGCTGCCAAGATTGTTGCTGCAATCAATGGCGCAACTGAGGACAGTGGTTGGATTACAAACGGAATCACTCTAATCAACGGATTTACTGAGTTTGGTGGTTCAGCCTATGATACACTTCAATATCGCTATGTTAGCTTGGGTGGAGCCAAAAAGGCTGTATTAGTTAACGGTGGACTAAAGGTTCCGGATAACCTTCAAGCCGATAATTGGATGGATTTTTGCACGGTGCCGGATGATTTAAATCAGTTTATCTTGGATAACCCTGCGGTTAAGCAAGGATTTTCTGGATTTGTAAGTGGCGGATCAGTAGTAGCAATGTCGTTTAATCTAAACACTAAAAAAATTGCAGTTCGTTCAAAGGAAACAATAGCAGAAGGAGACCGGCTTCAGGTCAACTACATTGGAATAGCCTAAGGCCGTTCATAGTTGGGCGGCCTTTTGTTATGGAGGGAGCTCAATTATGAATTGTATAAATATATTAGACAGCTTTATGTATCAGATGATTGGTGGTGTTCGTCGTGGCTAACATTGTAAAAATTGATCATGGAATGTCTAACTGGGATGGACCACTTAATCAAATGCTAACAGAATTAGGGAGTTCAGTCGCTGATTCCGGATGGATTGATATTGAATTTCTTAATGGCTTTGAAAATATTAATCAAATTGGAACGACTAGCATTAGAAAAATTGGAAATTTAGTCATGCTTCGATTGTGGGCCTCAAAACTAACGCAGAATACCCCTCTAGGGAAGTTTCCGTCTAATTTTGCGCCAAAGATAGAGATTAGAACTGCAATGCGAGGAACAGCGGGACGTATATTCTCAATGAATATAAGCACAAGCGGAGTGATTAGCTTTGAAAATCCACTCGATAATGACTTTCATTCCGAGGATTATGTTGGCGATGTGATTATGTGGATGATTGGCTAAATTGATATAGTTACAGAAAGGAATGTGTAAGATGGCCACAGTACTATATTACTGGGATAAAGAAACAAAAGAGCTCGATCATAGTGAGCTCTATATGAATGAGAGCGATGTGCCTAAGCCGTTGCCGGATAATGCGACGACGGTTGCTCCGGAAAATGGGCTTTATGAACCAATTCATATTAGCGATGATAAAACAAAATGGCTGGGTACATCTAAGGAAGAGTGGCTAGCAGCACATCCAGTGCCTACACCAGAGCCAACCGCAGAACAGAAGATGATTATGCAGCAAGCAACTGGCATCGCACAACTGCAGCAATTGGCAATGTCACAAGCTAGCCAGATAGCGATTTTGAGCAAGGGAGATTCTAAATAATGACAATTTATGAGCAATGTAAGCTTTTTAAGTCTTGGGGTCAAAGTGACCCGAATTACTACAAAGTCTTTGTTGGTGCCGGTTTGACAATTGAGCAGTACAAAGAGATTACCGGTCAAGACTACGCTACACCTACGCCTGCCGCTACTGCTGAATAATGGCAGTAAGTTCAAAGGTGGGGAGGTGAGAACATGTTTAAACAGGCAAAGGAAAACTTGAATCACTTGGTACTAGGTGCCGCACTCAGTGGTATTGGGGTATATCTGATAGGACAAAAAAATTATTTTACGTGGCCACCCATTATGGCTCCTGTCGAAAATGATGACACCTTTGGGGTGTTTTTTATTTTGGTTGGAATTGCAATGATCTGGTGGGCGTTAGATGCTAACAAGTCGGCTCGCGCTAATCACATTATTTTGATTTGTGCTAGCACGCTGATGGCAGTTCTGACGTTTTTACAATTTTTCCATTGGTACTTGTTTGGAATCCCGCAACCATGGATTTCAAATATAGCAATTACGGGGGTACTCATGTTACTTGCTGAGAGGAGTGATAGCAAATGACGGCAAGCTTTTGGACGACGCTGCCCGGTATTATCACCGCATTAGGAAGTGCCGCCATTGCTATTGGCACTTTTCTTCTTAGTAAAAAGAAGTCTAACCACGAAGCGTATGAGCAGCTTTATAGTCAGATGAAGGAAGAACGTGATGAGTACTACCAGAAGTGGCAATCAGAAGTAAGAAAAAATATCAAACTTGAAAAGGAGAAAAGCCGAAATGAACAAGATTCGAGCTTTCATCGAAAAGATTAACATTCCAGCAGCCGCTAAGTTCGCCGGTTATTTACTGGTTTGGATTAATCAAATTCTAGTATCAACTGGCCACCCAGTATTGCCAATCACTAGCGATGAATTGAACCAAGAGGTTAGCTTATGGTTAACGATTATGACTAACTTAGTGGCCTATTTTGATAATAATCCAATCTTAAAGAAAAACTTGCGCGGAGGTGAAACCAAGCATGCAGTTCAAAAATAAATTAGTTTTATCGGGAGTCGCAGCTATTGCGGCTTTTTCTTTTGCCCTGAATGCCGATGCGGCCCGCATGGATATGGTGGATGTATCTAATCACAACGGGTACATGAGCACGGCAGAGTACAATTCGATGCGGACTGAATTCGGTGTGAAAGCCGTCACGGTCAAGATTAGTGAAGGGACAACCTACAAAGACCCGTACGCGACTAGTAACATCGTAAACGTACAGTCGGCTAAGTTGTACGTGAATGGGTATCACTTTGCGCACTACACCACTAAGGCGCAAGCTATTGCTGAAGGTAACTTTGCCGGACGCATGGCGAAGGCTAGCGGGCTACCTGTGGGTGCCGTTTTAGCTGCTGATGTTGAAGCAGAACAAGGAAGCGTATCGAAGGCGACCAACAATGCTAACAATAAAGCTTTCATGAAGCAGATTGAAAAGTACGGTTACCGCCCGGACGTGTACACCATGGGTAGTTGGGTTGGCACCAAAATGGACCTAAAGAAGGGAACCGGCTGGCCCGCGTCCTACCCATATGATGCTAGTGGCAAGACCTGGTACTCGTGGTCACATGCTTGGCAGTTCAGTAGCACCGCACATTTCCGCATTTCAAGCGGTAACTTCGATGTAAGTCAGCTTTACGGCACTTACTACACTGCTGGTCAGAAATCGGCGGTTAAGCCAACTGACAAGAAGGCGGTAAAAGCCAATAGCAAGAAAACCAGCAAGCAGCCTGCTGTTAAGTCGAACGACTCAGCCAAGTGTATCAAGGAAAAAAAGACCTACACGCTGAAGACGACGGTCAACCTCCGCACTGGTGCGTCAACCAGTTCAAAAGTAATTGCGCCGTTACGAGCCGGCGCCACTGTCAAAACGGACCTTGCAATTATTAGGGGTGGATATCGTTGGGTACGCCAACCACGATCACACGGTTACGGCTATCTGGTAACTGGCCCGGCAAGTAATTCGCTAGCCTACGTGAAAAGTGGTGCTTCTCACGTGTACTACAAGGTCAAGTACGGCGATTCGTGGTGGGTAATCGCTCAACGAAGTGGTTTAAATGCGTACACATTAGCGGTCAAAAATGGGAAGTCAATCTACAGTACGATTTATCCCGGTGAAAAGTTAATTATCAAATAACAAAAATCCCGCACTAGCCATGATGGCCGGTGCGGGATTTTTTGTCAGGTTTACAAAAAACATGTAAAGATGTAAAATTGGAAAAAAGACGTAAGGTGGTTGATTTCAATGAAAAAAGTCCCGTATTTTTCTGAATCAAATAAATCAGCGCAACAATTAGTCCAGACTTTGTTCACACCAACTCAGCAACGTTTGGTTGTTGGAATTATAGCGGCAGGATATCAGGCTGAAAAGCATTTTGTGAATGTTAACGCACCAGAATGGCTTCGAATGGACCGAGCTCAAAAGCTATATCCTGAGTTGAAGAATATGGCTGTTGAATTTTCGCTGAGACGTGCATGTGATCAAAAGATTATTCCATTTTCATATAAAATTGAAACTATTGAAAAAAATAAAAACAAATTTTTGAAGCTTATTGACAACGAGAAACAAGTTGTCTTAACTATAAATCAAACACCGTCTGATAAGCGTGCTAGTCGACATGCAAAGTTTAGAGCTGATTTATTTGATCAATGTGATAATCGATTTGTATTGTTTGATGATGAAGCAAGGAGTCAAGATTCAGTTTATCTGGAATTGAACCATGGCTATCAGTCAGATCAACCATCATTTACAATACTAGGTAAACCAGACAATACGGGTTTATGGGAAGCTAGACTAAATTTGCAGAATAACTTGCAGGTTCTTTCAAGTAATGAAGAAAGAGATATAAAGACGACAGCAAAAGAAATTGCATCGTTTAGTATGGATGAATTTCGGCAATACCAAGAATTTAAAACTGAAGGATGAGGACTATGCCAGCGATAGAATCAGGCAGATTTTCGAGCGAAAAGCTAAAATTTTTTCGTGATTTAAAAGGTGAAAGTTTAAAGCAAGTGTCTGATGATGTCGGATATAGCGTGACGACACTTTCAAAATGGGAAAAAGGACGATCTATACCTGACTTTTCGGGCATAATGGGCCTGGCAAAGCATTTTAATGTTGATCATCATTTTTTCTTGTCAAGGATAGATATACCTGAATTTGATGGTCCTGTTTTTTTTAGAAAAGCAGCAGTTTTACCAAAGCGAAAGATAACGCAAGCTAAATCAAAAGAGAAAGGATTTGCAATAGTTGATGGATTATTGACCGAAATACTTAATCTACCAACATATTCAGAACCTAATTACGCAAATAAGTCTAAAAATTTTGAGGTTCTATCTTATGAAACAATAGATAGAATTGCGGACAATGTAAGATCACAATTCAATTTGGGCGATGGACCCATTGCAAATATGACATTGATAGTTGAGAGAATGGGAATAAGAGTTAAATTTTCTGATCTTGAGAGTGAAAAGATAGATGCCGTTACAGGAAATATAATGTCACGACCATATATTTTATTGAATTCTAGACGACTTTCGAGTGTTAGATTAAGATTCAATTTAGCACATGAATTAGGACATATACTTTTACATGCACATTATCCTAGCAATATTATTAATAGTAGCTCTAATTTAAAAACAATTGAGAGCGAAGCTAATCATTTTGCTGGGGCATTACTAATGCCAGATTATGGGATTTCACTAGACATGATTAGAACAAATATGAGCTATATGATTGAGTTAAAAAAACATTGGAAGGTAGCCATTCAAGCGTTAGTTTATCGTGGAAATGAGATGGGATTAATAAGCGATTCTCAAGCGCTTTTTTTACGACAGACTATTTATAGAAATAAGTGGAGAATTAATGAGCCACTTGATGATGAAATTCCGATAGAAAAGCCGTCGTATATTCAAAGTGCGATTAAATTTTCAAATGATAATTCCAGTTATGGCTTGAAAGAGATTTCAAGGGCCGCTGGTTTGTCAATTGCTGAAGTCAACTACTGGTTAATCAACGAGAAAATGCCTTCATTAGAAGATAAGCAAGAACCCAACTTACGTTTATTGTAATGCAAAAACCGCGTACCAGTCATCTCGACCGGTAGGCGGCTTTTTGTTATTCTTTGTCTAGTAGTTGTTCTTGATATTGGTGGGCTGTACGTAATCCGATACCATACAGTTCTTCAAGAAATTCTGGATTAGAACAATGAGTCTCTAGCTCAACAGCTTCAAAGAAGGATTCTCGATGGTCCGTGATAAGTGTTTGAAAAAATCGACGTGCGTCGTGTTCAGTAGGAAAAACAGTAGATTCATTCGAGTAGCCTACGATCTTTTGCCGTACAGTACAGTAGTGTCTTGAAATAGTTGTCGGGCCGAATTCCCATAATTCAGTGTGCTCAGAAACAATGTGCATTTGACCATCTCCTTTGTACTTACTAAATACGCAGTCAGGAGATGATTCCCGTTTTTACCTCTTAATTTTTTAAACAGCAGCAGATTCTAGTGCGTGTTGGATCATAAACTTATTGATTATAAACTGTTTTCTGTTATTGTAATGACCGTACAGTGCAAGACGTGAATCAGACTGCAATTCGTAGAAGAATGTTAAAGCGTGCTTCACCAAAATACAATTAATTGGTTGCCGTGTTGTTTCGTTAAAAACACGGACGTATAACATAAGTGGATTCAACTTTAATATTTTGACTTCATTATCAAATAAAACATTCATGGATTCATACTTCATGATAATCACCTCAATATGAGTATACCGAACGTATGTTCTATAAATCAAGTGCTATTTTGATTTTTTGGAGCATGTTTTCAGAAAACAAAAACCTCACTTTTTTAGATTACGTACACGAGAGGTACACGAGCCAAAAACCAAAGTCTTTAAAACGTTGATTTAACGGCGTTTGTTACTACTCGTTCAAATCTGCTAAACGGCTTCAGGACGATTTCAATAGTTTGTCGAATCCCATACAAATGTTGCTGTGACGACGTTTGTATGGGATTTGTTTTTATTTAAAAAGCAGTAAATTGGTCTCATTTTCTTAATTAGGTACACGAGTGGTACACCAGGATGACTACCGGGCTTATTCAGAATAATAAAAAAACACCGTTGCAAAAGACGGTGTTAGTGGTCCTTAGGGGCCGGTGATGACTTGGTGTACGTTGGTGCGATAATCTGCTGGGTAAAGTCATTCAATAGACTTAATAGGTTGTTGATGCGACGTTTACCAAGCTGCTGGGTCCATTCACCAAAGGTCTGTTGGATGGTCGTAATCAGTGCTTGATCAACTTCTTGGCCACGTTTGGTCAGCAATAAGCTCTTTTGACGCCGATCATTAGGATTTGAAACCTGATAAACGTAATCATACTTTAGGAGTATGCTGATCTGACGAGAAATGGCACTACGCGACACGTGGTGACTATTTGCAATATCCATCAACAACAGTGGTTCGTGGCTAGTCTGAATTTCATGCATAATTAAAAAAGTATCAAACGTAAGGTGATAAGTATTAAGTGGCGCAGTAATCCGGTCATTGAGATAACGTAAGACTGCAGCGTAGTCATTGAGAAAATCGTCAAATACGGGTGTGGTGGATGCCATAATTTAGCCTCCTTCGCTAAGCTTGTCTGAACAATATCAACATACAGTAATTGTTGATAATTGATTTTCATATAAGATAGTAACGCAAAATTTATTTAAAGTGTTAAATAGTGGGCTGTAAAATTATAAAACGATAATAAAAAATGGTACTTGCATCATCCTCAGATGACGTAAGTACCATTTTTTTATCATTGAATAGACTAGGCTTTGGCATTACCGCGCCGAGCAATCATTGGCAGAATCATCCCTAAAGCAACGAAGACGATTGGCGTAATGATGTTTAACGCTAATTGGAACCACCAGCCACTTGGGTTAGCAGCTAAGGATGTCTTTGGAACCATCCCTAAGATACATGCAAAGGCGGTGAATAAGAAGCACCAGGCCCCAACAAGTTTACCAGCCATCGGGTTCTTCAAGAACTTGTACTCGC
Organism: Lactiplantibacillus paraxiangfangensis; assembly: GCF_036246185.1. NCBI lineage: Bacteria > Bacillati > Bacillota > Bacilli > Lactobacillales > Lactobacillaceae > Lactiplantibacillus > Lactiplantibacillus paraxiangfangensis. The sequence continues at coordinate 54,929 of NZ_BTPW01000012.1, read as the reverse complement.
TCTTGAATTCTTTCAAATGTTTGTTTAACAAGATGTAAGCTAAGAATACCCAGAGGTAACGCATTGGCATAACAACTGAGTTTAAGTTTAGCAACCAGTTGAATAATTCGTTCATGTTACCAATTCCTAAAGCAGGAATGATAATTAAGATGCTGACTAAGATTCCAGTCATAATATAACCGTTAACCGGCACGTCTTTTTTGTTCATCTTGCTGAGTTTCTTTGGAATAAATTCTGGATCGGCATCACCAAGCAAAATCTTCAATGGTGCATCGATTGAGAAGGCTAACGCAGAAACTTGTGCAAGCACGTTGGCAATCGCGTATAGAATCAGGAATAAGTTCCCAACGTGGTAGAAAGCACCTAGGCGTTGGAAAGCGTAGTAGGCACCGTTGGCCATTAAATCAGCTGGGATATGCTTTGCGTTGAAGAGAATCCCCATCGCAAAGGAACCAAGTAGGGCACAGACAGCGACCATTCCGGCTAAAACTAACATTCCCAGTGGAAATTCGCGGCCAGGATTCTTCGTTTTATTAACGTACGGTGAAATCTTTTCCGAACCCCCAACCGCAAAGACTAACATTGAAACGGTTGTGAAGTAAGCAAAGTCGAACTTAGGAATATACGATTTGATGGAAAGCATATTAGGTGTTTGAACCGATGCCTTGGTCATCAATGGTGCGGAAACGGCTAAGATAATGAATAGAATCGACATAATGAACATCCCGGTTCCAGCAACACTACCGATCCGTTTTAACGTTGTTAAGCCTAAGGAAGCAATCCATAGGAAGAATAAAAATAGCACTAAACAAATGGCTTGAACAACGATCGCGGGGGTGGTGTTGATGAAATTCCCGTTTCCCTTAAATAACCAACTGAAGGCAATTAGAATCCCTTGGGGTTTTTGCGCTAAATATGGCACGTGGACGATCCAATACGTCCAAGCGGCGTAGTAGGCTAGTCGCTTCGTACTAGTAGCGCGAATCCAAGAGGAAACGCCCCCTTCAGCGTCCTTAAATGTTGAACCTAATTGACCAACAATCAAGGTGTAAGGGACAAAGTAGATAATCATGATCAAGATCCAAGATGTAACCACTGACAGGCCTTGTAACGCAAAGTTGTTAACAACGTTACCCAAACCCCAGACGGCTACGAACGCAATTAATGCGATGTTGGACCATCGTAACTGCTTTTCTGTTTTCATAAGCTAACCTCTTTTTTTTAGTCTGAATATGCCTAATTGTAAAACGAAAATGGAAGCGTTGACAACTTTATTTTTTCAATATTAAAAGCGCTTTAAATTTTGGTATAAAAAATGAATATTAGATGTTAAAATAGCGAAAGTTTGATATTGTTAAATAGAATAACGAAACAACTAGTCGCGTCAATGATGTGTCAGGGGACGGACGTGTTAGACTGAAATGAAAGCGGGAATGATTTTGAAAACAGTTACCATTGGGACGGTCACATTGTCAACGGGAATGCCAAAAATTGGGGTGGTGCTCTCTGGAAGTAACCGGCAGGCGTTGCTGGGGCAAGCTGCGCAAGTCTTGTCTTCAGCGGCTCAGGTGGTTATTTGGCGATTGGCCGCTTACCAGGAGTTTGATAATCGCGCGGAGTTGATCAATACCGCAACGCAACTGCAACAAGTTTTAGGAACAATTCCAGTGATTGCTGATTTTCAGACGGACCAAAAGCCAATGTCAGCTACGGATTATGGCCAAACTTGCTTGACCTTAGTCAATAACCGGGCCGTCGCCGCAGTGGACATTGACTTTACCATGGTTAATCAAATTGATTATGAGAATTTAACAAATCAGATGCGGTCCAACCAAATCGCCCTATTATTAAGTCAAACGTTACCGGCAACGTCAAGTACGACTGATTTAGTAGCGGCTTATACAGAAATGGCCGCTGCGGGCGCAGACGTTGCGCGTGTGACGATTGAGGGCCAGGATGCTAGCGCAGTCCTAAGACTCATGACTGCGACTGCAACCGCACGCCAACAGCTAACATTGCCACTCATCGCGACGGTCACGGGGGCGCTTGGTCGTTTTAATAGCGTTTGTGGTCAATTGACTGGTTCAGCATTGGCGTTTGGCCGCGTTGGTCGTGTCGGTGAATTAAACCAACTTCCCGTCAGTCAGTTGAAACAAGCTTTACAGACTTTATCAACGGTAGAAGGAGCCTAGGGCATGAAGTGGAAATCAATTTGGCGGCACACGCGCTATATTTTGGAGACGCTTGTCATTTACTTTTTCCTAATTCAGGGGCCATATGACCTGTGGCTTGGCAAAACGGGTTATCATTTATGGTCCTACGTTATAAATACGATTGGAATTGCGGCGCTTTTCTTGGTCGTTGAGATTATTTATAATTACGTACGGCAACGAATTTTAAAGCGTCGCCGTCATCAATGAAAAATAGACATCATAAAAATGACTGTTCAGTAAAATACTGAGCAGTCATTTTTATGATGATTATTTTTTTGAAATTAGGCGTTCGCTTGCGTCTTCACGATTTGTTCCGCAAAGGCGTCTAAGTTCTTAATATCGTCAGCTTCGGGTGCAAGGTTAACGAAAACGTCCTTGGCCCCTTGAGTGGCGCCCGCTTTTTTCAGAACTTTACTAAAATCAGTCACCGCGCGGCAGTAATCGTCGTCGTAAAAAGTATCCCCAGATCCGGCACAGCCGTACACTTTACCGCTCAGGTCAACGTCTTGTAGGTCGTCAAAGAAGTCCAAGCCTTCTTCGGGGAGGGCCCCTTCGTCGTAAGTGTAAGGAACGACGATACAAATATCGACCGCTTCAAATTCGGTTGCGTCCGCCTGCGAGATTTCTTCCTTCGTAACGTCCACACCGAGATTTTCTAGTTTTTCCGTAATGATGTCAGCAACATCTTCATTGTTACCCGTAATGGTTGCAAAAATGACTTTGGCTGTGGCCATGATAACTCCCCGCTTTCAATTTGTTATTAAGCTGATTATAGCAGAGTTCGTAGTAGAAATTAAGCGGAGTCGGCGATAATCAGAAAACCGCTAAACCAGTGGTTTCTCAGCAACGGATTCCATGCTATAATTTACTTAATAATGGTTATTTTACCGGCTCGTATTAAAGTTATTGACGGCGCTTAACCAGAAGACTTTATTGATACTAATAATTGGCGAGGAGCGGTTAATTTGTCTAAAAGAGAAAAGAAATCGCATTTTGGTAAGCGGTTATGGGACTCAATCACTGAGCCGTTGCCAGATGATAACGATGATCAAAATAATGAACAGATTCCTTTAGCTTACGATTTGAAGGACTCTGCTGAAAGTGCACCGGCTAAGCCAGCGGCATCTGCAGAAAGTACTGCCGCAAGCGCTGCTACGAAAGCGACGAAGAAACACAAGCAGCCAGCTTCAGAAGCACCAGCACCTAAGTCACATCAAAGCAAGTCAGCGGCTGCGTCACAGCAATCGTCTGAGGAAGCTAAAGCAGCGGCGCCGGCTAGTGAAGCTAAGACGCCTAAGCCAGCTGAACCCGCAAAATCAAAGCGGTCTTCAACTAAATCTACTAAGCGTACGCACAAACAGGCTGCGCAGTCAGCAGCTGATACTAAGGCGGGGCGGACACCAGCGAGTGCCGCTACGCCAAAAGTAACTAGTGAGGCGTCGCAACCTAAGCTTGCCGTTCACGACGCTGCGGGTAGCGATGATAATCAGCCTAAAATTGCGGTTCGTGGAACTGAAAATGCTGATGATGACCAACCAGAATTGCCATTATCACGTGAAGAATTATACGGTGACCAACAACCAAATGGTGGTCGGGAACCGGAAAAGCGGAACGCGGATAATATGTCACGGGTTGCACGACATGCCGATCGAATTGACGAGGAAGCGGCCGATGAACACGATGATGCTGACAATCCGCATTTAAAGAAAAAGTCCCGGAAGTCCGGCCATTATAGTTGGAAATTGATGGGCGTAGGGGTTGCCATCTTAGTTGTTGCGGGACTTGGTGCGTTACTCATGTGGAACCGGGCTAAAACGGCGCAAGCGGATGCTAAGTCTAACGCGGAAGCAATTGTCCAGGCGATCTATACCTCAAGTGCACAACGTGATTTACGCACGAATGCATCGACTGACCAATTAAAGCAATTACAATCCAACATTGACAACATGAAAGATTCTAGCGAAAAAGATAAGCTGCAAAAGCAGCACGACTACGCTAGTCAGATGATGCAAGTTCGCTCAAGTTATCGAGGACTACGCAATACGGCAGGATTGATCAACATTGACGTGACGACTAAGTCGATTGCTAAAGACCGACAAAAAATCGTATCAACGGGATTGACTAACGATAAGGCGTACTTTGCCAAGAAGTACGACAACCAATTTAAGTCAACGAATAAGACGGTCAAGAAGGTTGCCGGTTACGACGCAGCATTTAAGAAGCTTTATACTAAAAAGGGCAAGCTTAAATCGACCACGCCATCCAGCGATATTGACGTCATTCAGTCCAACTTGAAGGCTTACCGGAAGAAATCCCAGTTAGCTGCGAACGATTACCAGCAGTTAAAGGCGGACCGTAAGAAGTTAGCTAAGACGGCTAGTTCATCATCTTCAAGCTACAGTGCAAGCAGTTCTAGTTACAGTGAACCTGAATCATCGTCTAGCTCATCGTCGTCTGAAAGTAGTTCAGATTCAGATACGTCATCAACGACGACCGATAGTAGCTCAACTTCGACTTACTATGGTGGTGGTAATGATACGCAAACTAGTTCAGCGGCTGAAAGCTCAAGCACGACTCATTACAGCAGTCATTCAAAGAACAACAATACCACGGGTACCGGTACTGGCAATACCACCGATCAAACGACTGGCGGTACGACCACTAACGATACAACGACGACTGATAATAATTAATTAAAGTCATCGCTTTGGTAGCGCTGATTAAAAAAATGCTTCTCAGAATTTTTTCTGAGGAGCATTTTTATGTTTGGCGCTAAGTCCCATGGTGTACCATTGAATTAATAGAAATAGGGTCAAAAATCAGAAACGGAGTGTCAAATATGCCAATTGCATTAATGGTTCAAGCAACTAAGCCGGCCCAACTTGCGCAGATCAAAGCACAGTATCCGGCTTGGCAGTTTAAAACGGTCGACCAGTTAACGTTCGCAGATTATGATCAGGTTCAAGTGATGTTCGGGAATCACCCAATCTTAAAAACGTTGCTGGCACGGCCGACACATCAGCTAAAACTAGTACAAGTAATTTCTGCGGGGGTGGATTACCTGCCCTTGAAGGCGTTGGCACAAGCGCATGTGTTGGTGGCGAATACGAGTGGAATTCACGCGGATGCCATTGGTGAAAGTGTCCTTGGGGCCATGCTGACGGTTGTTAGGGGCTACCACGCTGCTTGGATCAACCAAACGGGGGCTAAAAAGTGGTCGTTGCCCGTTAAAACGACCACACTGACGGATAAAAACTTATTGGTATTTGGGACGGGACAAATCGGTCAATCGATTGCGGCAAAAGCAGCTGCTTTCGGGATGCACGTTACCGGTGTCAATACGACGGGCCATCCGGCAACTGGTTTTGATGCGACGGTTGCCTTAACCGCTACCGACCAATCACTGAAGCAGGCCAACTTCATCGTAAACGCGTTGCCATTGACGCCAACGACGCACCATCTGTTTAACGCGACGTTGTTTGAAAAGGCTGAACAACAGCCGATGTTTGTTAATATTGGTCGCGGTCCCGCCGTTAACACGGCTGACTTGGTGACCGCATTAGATCGGCATCGACTCAGTATGGCGGCGTTAGACGTGACGGAACCAGAACCGTTGGAGGAGACAAATCCACTATGGCAACGGTCCGATGTCATGATTACGCCACATATTTCGGGCCAAATTGATCATTTTCGTACGACGGTCTTCGGTATTTTTGCAACTAACTTTGCTCAGTACGTCCAAGACGGAACGCTTGCTCGTAATCAGGTTGATTTAACGCGGGGATATTAGTAAATCAAAAGCGAACGGGTCACCATCTCAAATGATGATGAACCGTTCGCTACTTTAATGGTGAAAATTAATCATGTTGATTAGCAGGATCGTCCGCCTTAAAATTTTCTGCGCTCCGGTCGTTCGGTGCTTGACCAATTGCGAGGATGAAGACGGTACTGATAATGAGTAAACTACCGACGATATCAAGCCAGCCGAAATTGACGCCTAGGAGTACGACGGCAATGACGGTCGCGGAAAGGGGTTCAAAGGCATCCAGCAAGCTCACGACGGTCGGTCGGATATACTGGAGACTTTGGAGGAAGAACAGGAACGCAAGCAGGGTCCCAAAAATAACGACAAAGCTCAGTTTGCTAATATTTAACATTGTCAGTGGAATGTGAATACTCCAAACCGGTTGAACAAAGTTAAATAAGATTCCTCCAAGTAACATGGACCACGTGTTGACGGTCATCGGACTATATTTAGTCAGCAATTGCGTCGGCATTAACGTGTTCGTTGCCGACGAAACGCCAGATAGTAAGCCCCATATGAGGGCACCCACTGAGATAACTAAGGTACCGGGATTTCCGTGGGTGACGAGCAGAAACGACCCCAGTAGTGCAAACAAGATGGCAATCCCTTCCGCACGGGTTGGAAATTGCCGGTGCGCGACCACCATCCAGAGTGCGATGAAGACGGGTCCCATAAATTGTAAAATGGTGGCCGTTGCGGCGTTACTGGCCTCTACCGCTAAGAAGTAGGTAAACTGAACGGGCATTAAGCCTAACAGTGTGTAACCGACAATCTGCCATAGATCCCGGGGATGCTGCCAGATTGACCACAGATCAACGTGAGTCAGTAGGCTAATCAGTAACAACCCGATTCCTGCGCCGAGCATCCGAATCCCGGTTAACCAAACTGAATTAATATTGGTCGTATCAAAGAGGGTCTGGGCGATGGCCCCAGAGATCCCCCAAAAAGTTGCACTGATACTTGCTAAGAAAATCCCTTTAAATTCCCGACTAGCTTGCATCGAAAACGCCTCCCTAAGTAAAATCACTTTCCATTCATTGTAACTGATTTTACTTAGAAAAACGGGACTTAGGCTTAAATAAACTAAAGCACGGCCTGGTTTTGAACTTCGGATGCAACGTCGTTAGCGGCGGCTTGCCGAGTGGTTTCGGCTAAATGAACTAAGTGGGTCAAAAAGGCGTGGGTCTTAGCATTGTAATTGTACTTTGCCCCCAGTTGCACCAGGTAGCCGTTGATGTAGTCGACCTCGGTTGGTCGGTTATGGGACATATCTTGATACATTGACGGGTAGTGTAGTGGGTTAGCGACTTTGCTGACGTAATTCACGGAAGCAAGTTCCTCCGCTCTAGTATTGAGCATCGTTACGCCATCGCGTTCGCAGACGTCATAAGCCTCGTTGATCAATTGGCGGCTGAGTTCATCGGCTCCGGGATAAGCTGCGTATTCACCCATTGTGATTTCAAATAGGGTACACAGGGTGTTGACGACCGAGTTGAAGACCACTTTAGCTAACAAGGTGCCACGGAAATTAGTGGTTAGGTTAGGGTTAAACTGACATTTTTCAAGTTCGGTCACGATGCGATGCGTCATCTCGTCGGGCTGTTCAGTGTAATTTGCCAAGTTCATCGTCCCAGCACCGCGGGCCCCGATGAAATCGACGTCGCCCGGGCCATTTAAGACCGTTGCAACTAAGGCAGTCCCGGCTAAAACTTTTTGTGGCTGAAAGTACTGGAGGAGCTTTTCCACGTGCCCCATGCCGTTCATACAAGTGAGGACGTACTGGTGATCGTTAAACGCGTGGGCGGTGCGGGTTAAGAAATCTGCTAGTTGCATCTGCTTAGTGAAAACGACCCAGACGTCCGGATCATCGTGATAATTTTCTGGTGTGACCACTTTAACGGGAACTAAATGACGATCTTGATGATCGCGGGAGACGTAAACGCCGCCTTGCTTATGAATTTTGTTAACGTTCGGTAACCACGTATCGACGAAATCAACCTGATTGCCTGTTTCTTGTAAGAGGACGCCGTAGCGTAGCCCCATGGCGCCTGCGCCAAGTACTGTAAAATGCATATGTATGACCATCCTTTAAAATGATATTTTATTAATTTAAGATGAAAAAAGCCCAGCAGACAAAGTCTGCCGGGCGCAGTCGCGTGTTACCACCGGTTATTCATCAAGCCATTACGGACTTGACCTCGTGCGAATCATAATTGATCCGACGCACGTTAATGGGTGCAAACCATGGCCCGTTACTCACGTTCACGGGCCCCGTTCACAGCTGATGTTCATGTCACCACCACGGGGTCTGCTCACACCATTTCAGACTCGCTTGAACCGCTACCGGGGACACTACTGGACTGCTCATAACTTTTATCATCAAATATTAATTGTTTTCTAATTTAGTTGCTTGCCGGTTAAATGTCAATGGAAATTCTTAAAAGGTTTTAAATCGAAAGAATGAACGGGTATACGGGGAGAAAAACGGGGACTAAACTTAATAATCTTCAGAATGCGTTACGCGGGTCGCTTTTGAAAGCGATTTCCATTCTGGCCGATAATGGCGTACAATTATAATTGTAAAAATGTGGGAGGGTTAGACATGCCAAAATATCTAGTCTTTATGGACATTGATGGGACTTTACTAACGGACCATCAGTACGTTTCAGAGCGAACGAAAGCAACTATCGAACGGTTACAAAAGCAGGACGTCATGTTCTACATTGCAACTGGACGGATGTACGAGCTTGCAAAGATTGTACGGAATAAAATTAATCCGGAAGTCCGGTTAGTGACTTCTAACGGTGCCGTGTTTGACGGTGCACAGGGGCGCGAAATCACAAAACTCGGGGGAGCAGCCGTTGAATTGGCTTATCTAATTGCTCGGCGTGATAATTTGCCAATGATGTTATTTACACCAGAAATGGCCTATTACACGGAACAAATTCCGCGCTTTGTGGCCCGGAATGCGGCTAACTTTGATGCCGGTGAGACTTCGATTGGTTACTCTGAAGTGAAGAGCTTTACGCAGTTATCCAAAATTGAAGATCAGATCACAAACGGTGTGATTTTGAGTCGGGAAGATATGTCGCGCTTAGATTCGGCCCGTGAGAAGTTAACCAGTAGTAAGTTATTACGGTTGTCTTCATCCAATCCAAATAATATTGAAATGATTCCTTTAAATACTGACAAGGGAACGGCGGTTAAACAGATTCAGCGGGAACAAAACGTTGACGCTGCGCATACTTTTGTCTTTGGCGACGGTCTCAACGATGTTGGGATGATGGCAGCGGCTGATTTGTCAGTTGCCATGGGGAACGCGTTGCCACAAGTTAAGACGGCGGCGAACTTCGTGACCGATACGAACTATAATGACGGTTTAGCACTGTTCTTAGAGGATTACTTTAAAAAGTATCCGTTAAACTAGCGAGTATTAATTAGAATTCTAAGTTTTAGAAAAATAAACGTTACGTTTGAACCGTAATCGATGGTTCACGTGGCGTTTTTTGATTGTTAAGTTTTGCCCCATTTAAGGGTCAGGTGATTGACTTTTACGTCAAATTTGGCACACTTAAAGGGGAAGAAATTTAGGATGGAAATGCCAAGAACTATTTGGGAAATCCTGATTTTGATAGTCAAAGTTTGGCTTTGACTGTGGAAGTGTCTTTAGGAAGTGATAACTGTGAAAATTGAAATTTTACCGGCAGCGCACTCGACGGCGCTCGCTATTCTCTCATTACAGCATTTGGATAATCGTGAGCTTAATCCGGCAATTGAAAAACAATTAGTGACACAAAACGTTGCCGTGGCCAATCCCCAAAGTGCCCTGGCTGATTTGATTCAGTTGATTGGCCATCGTCATCCGGTGGGCATTCAGGCCTGGGATATGACGGTGCTAAACGTTCCGTGTGCGCAGGTCCAAGTCACTGGAAAAGCCGTGACGTTGGGAACACCAACGGAATCAACGGTGGCGCCCAATTTAAATGCGAAGAGTAGCCGGGTTCTAATCGTCATTGGGGCACCGGGTGCGGGTTCCGAAGTCGTTCATGCGACTGGTCAGGAATTGCAACGCAAAATAAAAGCGTTCTTTGGCATTCAGGCCCGGCTTCAATTCCGGACGTGTAACCAAGAAACGCAAAGTTTGGAAACCACTAAGACCGACGAGTTGGCGTAATGTTAATGTCGATCAAGTCAAATTGACGATCGTCGTAATCGACCCGACTGACACTCGTGTTTTTCAGTAATCGGGTTGGCAGTTCGCTGGGACTGATTTGATATAGGAAAGCGCTTAAAACTAAGCCGTGAGAAACGATTAAGACGTTCTTATCTTGTCCATCCTGTGATTCGAATAGACAAATGCGGCGAAGGGTGCGACTGATTCGGTCGGTGACCCCCACGAGGGTCTCGGCTGCACGGGTTTTATCTAAAGCGTTGAACATCCAAAGCAGGGTGGCAAAGCGTTCTTTGCTCAAAACAAGCTTAACGAACGTTCCCATACCGAGCTGCTTGCGAACTTGACCCACGATCCAGAGGTTTTTAGTGCCTTCCAAACCGCCAAAGTTAAATTCACGTAAACCGACATCAATTGTCGGTTTTTTTATTTCGGGGTGTAGTGCGGTGATGATGCGGGTGGTCTGTTGGGCGCGACCAAGGTCACTAGTATAGGCAGCGTCAAAGTGAACGTCGGCTAACATGCGGGACAGTCGTTGGGCTGAGCGGATACCGTTGCGGGTTAATTTGGAGTCGTAAATGCCTTGTAACCGACCCGCGGCGTTCAGTTCAGTTTGTCCGTGTCGAACTAAGTACAAATGAATCGTTGCCATGCGCATACCCCTTTCGTTAATTGATATAGCTCAATTGTAAGGCCGAGTACATATTTGAACAAGTGTTTAATTGTTAATAAACCGTTTATTTTGGGATGAATAAATCATTAGAATGATTAACTAAAGTTTGGAAGCCAGAATTGGAAATTAAGTGCTACTGGCTCACTATTTAGACTGGACTAAATATGAGCTATTCCGGTTGGTTCCAATCTCGGAATAGGCTATAAATGACAGTTGTCCCGGACCCGTCCGTGGTGTAAGCCCGGCAAAAAAACGCCGCGCCACCATCACGACCGATGCCATCAGTGGCAACCTCCGAGCATCCGATTAAAGCACATTTGTCATAGACAACCTCCAGCTATGTTGAGGTTGCTGACAAACTTAACCGGTTTGTTTTAAAGCAATCTTAGCGTAGCCGGCAGAGTCAGCAGGCCGTGTCGGCACTGTTAGCTGGCGTTTTTTTGCCAGGTTACAGTGCGGGGCGACTTGAAAGACTCGTTCTTTGAGGCTTTCAAGCGAGGCGGAAGACCGTCCTTTGTCTGTAGCCGACCCCATGGCCCACTGATTCTGCCGGCGAAGCGCCGAAAAATACTAATCTTCTGATTGACGGAGCGGCTAACTTAAAGATAGTCAGTCGTTGTATACAAAAAAAGAAACCATGATTAATTTAATCACGGTCCCTAAATACTGAGCAGTGTGTCTCTAAGTTACTGATTATTCAAATCTTCACTAAGCAACTGCTTGTTTTCTTGTTTGAGAATTTTGATCATCTTGCGTCGAGCGGCAAAAAATGGAATACCGATATGCGCTAGGTTACTACGGAAGCGCCAACGGTAATGGTAAGTTTTTGCGGGAACGTATGGCGCACTAGTGACATAATTAGCGTAACGGAACGCAAAGAGTTGGTCTTCTAGAAAGGCAATGTCTTCGTTAAATTTAAGTTGGTGGGTCGCGATAATGCTACGAATGAAGCATTTGTTCCACGAAAAACCACCAACCGTTCCAAAGTTAATGTTCGCAATTAATTCTTTCTGAGTATACGTTTTGGCGGGACTTGGAACGGCAAGGTAGCCGAAATGTCCACAAACCACTAATTGACTCTTGGGGTTGGCTTGGTAGGCGGCTTGAAAGCTCGCCAAAAAATCCGGCTCAACCCAGTCATCGCCATCAACGAAACAGAGGTATTTACCCTTGGCGACTGCCATACCAGAGTTTCGAGCTGCGGAAACGCCGCGGTTACGCTGGTGGGTGACCACGTGAAAGCGATCGTCGTGTGCAACGAAGGTAGCAATTTGGTCACCGGTATCGTCGGTCGAGCAGTCGTTGACGACAATTACTTCGAAATCGGTAACGGTCTGCCGTTGCAAGCTCGCCAAGCAACTATTCATAAATTTATGTTGATTGTACGCAGGTACAACCACTGAAAAAAGGGGTGCTGACACGCTAATTCCTCCATCGTAAATTTGGTTACTTTTACCATTATAGTCATAAATTGTGACAAAATTATAGTGAAATCCCCTTTTTTATCGATGTTTTAATTATTTTCTTAATGGTAATGTGTAAGAAAAACGGCTTAATGGCTCTGCGTGTTCATCATAATTGCTGACAAGGTAGGATTGGCGACGGTTTCAGTCCAATTGGCTCATAAAATAGGCCAAATCCTAAAAATAACGGGACCGATTAATTATTGGCTAAGTTGGTTGTGTGAAAATACAGGGCTAAGTCGGGATAGACGAAGACGGTGTGCGAAAAGTCTAAGAGGCCGTTATTTTTATAATAATTGCAAGAATCTAAGGTCATGTAAGTATCCCCGTGGCCGAGCCCCATTAATTGCGATTCTTCCACTGATAGGTTCGTTAGGGAAAGGTAGTCATCACTGTTAGCGATACCGATACCGTACGCCTCACTTAAAAAGTCCCAAATTGAAGAATTTACGGCTTCAGTGGATAGGTAAGGCACAACTGAACGGAGGTAGTAGGCCTTTTCTAAACAGTAAAGTTGGTTATGCCAGTAGCGTAACCGAATGACCCGGTAAAGTTCTTCGTCGACGGGAATGCCTAGTTGGCGACTGAGTGCGGTATCGCCGTGAATGGTATCAAAGGTGAGGACCTTTGATTCGAGATCACGGGGGTGTAAGTTACTATTTAACATGGAGCGAGCGGACAGGTTCACGACCGTTTTATGTTTTAACTGAATATTGGTAATAAAATAACCACTGCCCTGCACACGTCGTAAGAGTCCTTGTTGATAGACTAAATCAATTGCTTTACGAATCGTGTTACGGCTGGCATGGAATCGTTCCATCAACTGGGCTTCGGTCGGTAATTTTGTTTCAAATTGGCCATCTTGAATGGCATTGACGAGTTTGGTCGCAATCTCACGATACATAATGGTTCACTTCTTCCGGTAGAATAATTTGTGGGTACCAATTAAATAAATTGCGTAAACTTGATTAATAAGGCTTGTCAAATTTGTACCCATGACTTATAATTCTAATTGTAATGAAAGCGGTTTACTAAAGCAACCGCTGAAATAAATTAATTTAAATCTATCTAGGAGCGTGTTTATTATGGCTGAAAAAACAATTATGTTGGTATGTGCTGCTGGGATGTCAACTTCACTATTAGTTTCAAAGATGCAAAAGGCTGCTGAAGCAGACGGTATTGATGCAGAAATTTTTGCAACCGCTGCCAGTGACGCCGACGCTAAGTTGGAAGAAAAGAATCCAGACATCTTAATGCTTGGACCACAGGTTCGTTACATGTTAAGCGACTTCCAAAAACGGGTTGAAATTCCTGTTGAAGTTATCAACATGCAAGATTACGGCATGATGAACGGCGAAAAGGTATTACGCGAAGCTGAAGCTTCAATTGCAAAAGCTAACTAAATGATTTCTAGATGCTGCCAGACCATGGTAGTTAATCACTATTGGTCCGGTGGCATTTTGATTGTATAAGTAACTAATAAATTTAGGCTAAAAGGATGAGGGTTAATGGCAGAAGAAACACAAGCACCAAAAGAAACTGAAGCAAGTCTCGAAACAATCATGGGTCTGATCGTCAATGGCGGTAACGCTAAGAGTTCCGCTTTTGAAGCTATCAAGGCTGCTAAAGAAGGCGACTTTGACACGGCGGATGCTAAGTTGAAGGAAGCTGATAACTTCTTAACTGAAGCACATAACTCACAAACTTCAATGTTAACGGCGGAAGCCCAAGGGGAACATACACACGTTTCCTTACTCTTGGTTCATTCACAAGACCATATCATGAATGCCATTACCTTCCGCGATTTAGCTGGTGAAGTTGTGGATGTTTATCGGCGTTTAGCTGCTGACGAAGCTAAATAATCGTTAATTAATTGGGGGTTCCACACAAATACCATAACTGGTGTTGGGTGGAGGCCCCTTTTTATCATTATGGCCGCGGTGTTTAGCGGTTTAGAGCTAATTTGGTCAATTTCTAAACAAAAAAGTAAGCTAACTTATTTGGAGGTAATCGATTTATGGCAACTGGATATAAAATGCCCAAAGGATTTCTATGGGGTGGCGCGGTCGCTGCCCATCAATTAGAAGGGGGCTGGCAAGAAGGCGGTAAGGGCGTTAGTATCGCTGACGTGATGACTGCTGGTCGTAACGGGGTTCCTCGTAAAGTCACTGACGGGGTCAAACCTGGTGAAATTTACCCGAACCACTGGGGCAATGATTTTTACCACCGTTATCCTGAAGATGATCAATTATTTGAAGAAATGGGCTTTAAGTGTTTTCGGACGTCAATCGCCTGGACCCGGATTTTCCCTAACGGTGATGAAGAAGAACCAAATGAAGCTGGATTGAAATTTTACGACGACTTATTTGATGACTTGTTAGCACACCATATCCAACCCGTCATTACGTTATCTCACTTTGAAATTCCTTACCACTTAGTTAAGGAATACGGTGGTTTCGGTAACCGTAAGATGATCGATTTCTTCGTCCACTTTGCTAAAACGGTCTTCAAGCGTTACAAGAACAAGGTTAAGTATTGGATGACCTTTAACGAAATCAATAACCAAACGGCCTGGAGTGATCCACACCCGTTACTTCAAAACTCTGGTTTGGAACTCGGCAAGGATGACAACTGGGAACAAGCAATGTATCAGGCGGCCCATTATGAATTAGTCGCTAGTGCGTTGACAGTTCAAGCTGGTCACGCCATTAACCCTGACTTCCAGATTGGTTGCATGATCGCCATGTGCCCAATCTATCCGTTAACTGCAAAGCCAAGTGATGTCATGATGGCGGAACGGGCCATGCAAAAGCGTTACTGGTTTGGCGACGTTCACTGCCAAGGGGAATATCCAAAGTGGTTACCAAAGTACTTTGAACGTAAAGGTTTTGACATGGATATTACGGCGGCCGATTTAGCTACCTTAAAGGCTGGTACGGTTGATTACGTCGGCTTTAGTTACTACATGTCCTTTGTTACCAAGGGCAAGGATGGCGATACCGACTACGATTTCAAAGAACCAGACGATTTCGTTGAAAACCCATACGTTGAAAAATCCGACTGGGGTTGGCAAATTGACCCAACTGGTCTTCGCTATGCCATGAACTGGATGCAAGACCGGTGGCACTTACCACAATTTATCGTTGAAAATGGCTTCGGTGCCTACGATAAGAAGGAAGCGGACGGTAGCGTGCATGACGATTACCGGATCAGTTACTTCCATGATCACATTAAAGCGATGGAAGAAGCCGTTGCCTTAGACGGGGTCGACTTGATTGGTTACACGCCATGGGGCTGCATTGACTTAGTTTCTGCCAGCACCGGTGAAATGGCCAAACGTTACGGTTTCATCTACGTGGATGCTGATGATAACGGTCAAGGAAGCTTTGACCGTTCTAAGAAGGATTCCTTTGACTGGTACAAAAAGGTCATTGCAAGTAACGGTGAAGATTTATAGAGAGAGGACGATTTTTTGATGACAACTAAGAGCGGTTTACGATCAGACTTTTTATGGGGTGGCGCGGTTGCTGCCCACCAACTCGAAGGCGGCTGGCAAGAAGGCGGTAAAGGCGTCAGCATGGCCGACGTGATGACGGCTGGTGCCAACGGTGTTCCCCGTGAAATTACCGATGGTGTCATTGCCGGGAAAAACTACCCGAACCATGATGGCATTGATTTTTACGGCCATTACAAAGAAGATATTAAATTATTTGCTGAAATGGGCTTCAAGTGTTTCCGGACGTCAATCGCCTGGACCCGGATTTTCCCTAACGGTGATGAAGAAGAACCTAATGAAGCTGGGTTGAAGTTTTACGATGACATGTTCGATACTTGTCATCAATACGGCATCGAACCCGTAATTACGCTAGCGCACTTTGAAATGCCTTACCACCTAGTTAAAGAGTACGGTGGCTGGCGGAGTCGGAAAGTTATCGATTTCTTTGTTCACTACGCAACTACGGTCTTCAAACGTTACAAGAACAAAGTTAAGTACTGGATGACTTTTAACGAAATCAATAACCAGACGACTTATACGAACCAGTTCTTGATGGCAACTGACTCGGGGTTAGTCTTAAAACCAGACGATCCCGATGCTGAAGCCTTAATGTATCAAGCAGCCCACTATGAAGTGGTTGCGAGTGCGTTAGCCGTTAAGATTGGTCACGAAATCAACCCTGACTTCCAGATTGGGAACATGATCAACATGACCCCAATTTACCCACTAACGGCAAAGCCACAAGATATCATGCAGGCTGAAAAAGCCATGCAACGGCGTTACTGGTTTGCCGATGTTCAATCATGGGGTTACTACCCACGGAACATGGAGGCCTTCTTCAAGCAGACTGGTTTCCGTCCAGATATTACGGCGGAAGACCGTCAAGTCTTAAAGGAAGGCACCGTTGACTACATCGGCTTTAGCTATTACAACTCCAACACCGTTGAAGGTAAAGCTGACAACCCAAGTTACCACTTTGTTGGGACTGAAGCCGTTGACAACCCATACCTCAAGACGAGTGAATGGGATTGGCCAATTGACCCTGAAGGCCTGCGTTATTCATTGAACTGGCTACAGGATCGTTACAACAAGCCAATGATGATCGTTGAAAATGGTTTGGGTGCGCGTGATAAGGTTGAAGCCGATGGGTCAATCCATGATCCATACCGGATCGATTATTTGCGGGCCCACATTAGCGAGATGATCAAAGCGGTCAACGAAGACGGTGTGGACTTAATTGGCTATACCCCATGGGGCTGCATTGACTTAGTTTCTGCGGGAACTGGTCAGATGTCTAAGCGTTACGGCTTTATCTACGTTGATAAAGACGATGAAGGCAATGGAACGTTAGACCGTTCTAAGAAGGATTCGTTCTACTGGTATCAAAAAGTTATCAAGACTAATGGTGCGGATTTAAAATAACACTTGATTAAGTTAAAAGCGGCTCAGAAATTTTTGATTTCTGAGAGGCTTTTTTACTGTTTGTTGGTTAGTCCGGTTGCCGCTGATGACATGCGGTCGTGGGACCGGGTCGAGCCTGAAAAGCGGTCTCGGCCCTCGCCCGGAACGATTGCAAAAGACGCAATTGTTCCGGACCGTCCGTGGTGTAAGCCCGGCAAAAAAGCCGCCGTGCCAACGCCACCTTCACGACCGATATCATCAGTGGCAACCTCCGATTATCGAAATCAAAATAGTAAATCTGTTTTTAGCACACCAGGGCTACCCGACGGAGCGGATAATTTGGGGATGATCATCGTTACTGTAACGGTATTAATAGCAGTTTTAGATTTTTCTTTAGTTTTATGATTAAACAGTATTAGGAAACTGAAAGAATCAGCTATAATTTTTAAAAGCTAACAGGCGAAATTTGATTGTTAAGTGGCTTCAGACGGGCATTAGCTGTACTTTATACCATAGCCGTGTCAGCTTGTATCCCATGAGGCTTTGTGGTTAAATGCGAGTCAAAGTAATGGGTACTGGTAAGTCAATCTGACGTAAAGGACTTGAGCGTAATGGATAAGCAAATGTTAATCAAACAATATCCGCAGATCAAAGATTTAATGGCAAAACGCCCGATTGTTTGGCGAAATCCAGACTATGGGAAGACCGCCAAGCTACCGTTATCGCAGGCCCAGATTTTTGATGCAGTTGCCCGTTGGGAACGGTTTGCGCCGTACCTGGAAAAGGCGTTTCCCGAAACGGTGGCGACCCACGGGGTTATTGAATCCCCATTGGTCCATATCGATCGCATGCAGGCGGCGTGGGAGATGCTAAACCGGCGATCATTGATGGGGCAGATGTACCTGAAGGCTGATAGTGAGTTACCGGTCTCCGGTTCGATCAAATCACGGGGCGGCATCTATGAAGTGCTCAAGTTTGCAGAGACCGTGGCCATGCAACGGACGGACTTAACGTACATGGACGACTACGGTATTTTGGCAACGCCTAAGTACCATGAGTTATTTTCACAGTACAGTGTCATTGTAGCGTCGACTGGAAACTTGGCGCTCAGTGTTGGGATTGCAGCGGCAAGCTTCGGTTTTAAAACGACGGTTTACATGTCGCATGATGCCCGGGAGTGGAAAAAAGATCGTTTGCGGGCTAGCGGTGTGACGGTGAAGGAGTTTGCCATGGATTTCTCAAGTGTGATTCCATTGGCACGGGAAGCGGCCAAGGCCGATCCCCACTGTCACTTTGTCGATGATGAGGGGTCGACGGACTTGTTTCTCGGGTACGCCGTGGCAGCAGTCCGGCTGCAAGCCCAGCTAAAACAACGGGGAATCAAGCTCGATGCGGATCACCCCGTTGTCGTGTACTTACCAGCGGGCGTTGGTGGTAGCCCGAGTGGCGTCGCCTTTGGCCTCAAGATGATTATGGGTGCGAACATCCATCCCGTCTTTTGCGAACCCGTCCACGTGCCGTCCGTGACGTTGGGGATGATGACCAAATTGAACCATCGAATTTCAGTTCAAGATATTGGACTCGATGGGCTAACGGCAGCGGACGGGTTAGCCGTCAGCCGGCCGTCACGGATTGCGGGCAAGATTATGCGGACCCTACTGCTAGGCAGTGTTACCTTTAACGATGATGATTTATTCACTTATGTCAGTGAACTGATTGATACGCAAAAACTAACGGTCGAACCGTCGGCCGCGGCGGGCTTTACAGCGATTAAACCCCTGATGGCTGCGTTTCCACAGCTTGCGGGGCCCAACGTGACTCACATCGTCTGGGCAACTGGTGGCGAGATGATGCCCACCAGTGAACGTCAGTTGGACTATCAACGTGGTGTCGACTTGTTGGCTGAGCGTCTGTGATAACCCCAAAATAATTGACCACAATAAAAGGTGCTTCTCAGAATCCTGGGGAACACCTTTTATCATGTTGGCTTATTTTATTCTGACACCGTCGCCTGATGCAGGAGTTCCGTCTGTAACTGACCTAGGGCCGCTGTCATGTAAACCGGATAGACGTCAGGGTTAACCAGCCGTTGCGTGGCACGCGGTAGCTCTGCTAACTGGTCCTGACTAGTCGATTGAATGACTTGGACGCTGAGCGGTGCTGAGGGTTCTAAGGTAACCGGCACTAGTAGTGGTCGTGCGTCGAAGTTGGTCAGGACGTGGTGGTGGTCCACACTTAGTGGGTTACTGTTGAAGACGGCTAAGTTCGTTGCACCAACGATTGTTTCGTTAGTCAGGGCGATCAAGTCGGCAAAGGCCTGCTTGGTACCGGCGTGGTACAAGCGGTAAACCTGTTTCTTACCAGGAATGGTGAGCTTTTCACGACTGGCGCTGACTTTAATTTTAGGTTCGACGCGACCGTCACGTTCGATG
Organism: Lactiplantibacillus paraxiangfangensis; assembly: GCF_036246185.1. Classification (NCBI taxonomy): domain Bacteria; kingdom Bacillati; phylum Bacillota; class Bacilli; order Lactobacillales; family Lactobacillaceae; genus Lactiplantibacillus; species Lactiplantibacillus paraxiangfangensis. Next base: position 35,275 of record NZ_BTPW01000012.1, on the reverse strand, counting down.
GCAGCTAATTTGTAGACGCCACTTAAAACGGGGGCGGAAGCACTGGTGATGAGTTTTTCACCAATTCCGAAGTTGTCGATGGGAGCGTCTTGTTGTAAGAGCGACGTAATGATGGTTTCATCCAACGCGTTTGAAATGGTGATTTTAGCTTCGGGGAAACCCGCGGCGTTCAACATTTTACGCGCCTGTTGGGCAAGAATTGCAACGTCGCCAGAGTCAATGCGAATCCCGACTGGCTGATGGCCGCGATCGCGTAGTTCTTGGAAAACCGTGATGGCGTTAGGAATGCCTGAATTGAGAACGTCGTACGTATCTACAAGGAGCGCACTGTTGTCCGGATAGCGTTCCGCCCATTTGCGAAAGGCGGTCAGTTCATCGGGAAAAGCTTCAATCCAACTGTGAGCCATGGTACCGGCAGCGGGAATGTTGAACGCTTTAGCGGCCAGGACGTTGGAAGTGCTTTTGGCGCCGCCAATCACAGCGGCACGGGTCCCGTAGATGGCACTGTCAGGTCCCTGGGCGCGCCGGGCACCGAATTCCATAATGGGACGTTCTTCGGCGGCAAAAGTTAACCGGCGAGCTTTGGTTGCGATTAGGGACTGGTGGTTCAGGATGTTTAAAACGAGGGTTTCTAGTAGTTGTGCCTGAGCGATGGGGCCCGTCACCGTTAATAGCGGTTCGCGCGGAAAGACCGGGGTCCCTTCAGCAACGGCTTGAATTTGACAGTCGAGTTGAAAATCGGCTAAGTAGGCTAAGAAGTCAGCATCCCAGAGACCAAGCTGCTCGAAGTAGGCGAGATCTTCAGAACTAAAATGAAATTGCTGTAATGCTTCGACCACTTGTTGCAATCCAGCAGCAATGACAAAGCTACCGGCGTCGGGAACGCGGCGATAAAAGACGTCAAACGTGGCCTGCGTGTCGGGTAAGTCATGCTGAAAACCGTTCGCCATGGAAAATTCGTACAGGTCCGTCAGTAACGACAAATTACGCATAAGGTAAACCTCTTTCAATTTTAGTTAGGTGTCTTGACACCCTTACAATTGAAAACAGTGTAGCATAGTTTTTCAATTATGAAAAGATTCGGTACACTTATTTGATACCCTTTCTGGTAAAATAGGACTAACTGATGAGTAAAGAAGATGAGGTCATGACAGGATCAGAACGACGTGATCAAATACGAGCAACGCTGTCGACGAGCACACTAGCGGTTAGTGCAACGACGCTAGCTCAGCAATTGGGTGTCAGTCGCCAAACGGTGGTCGGAGATATTTCACTGCTGCGCGCTAACGGGTTGAAAATTATTGCAACGTTACACGGCTACGAGTTGGAAGATGAAGCGCAACCGACAGCCATCTTGGTTTGTCGGCATTTTCCGAATGAGGCCGCTGATGAGATGACGCGGATCGTGCAGGCCGGGGGCGTGATTAAGGACGTGACCATTGAACACCCGTTGTACGGCCGCTTGCGTGGTGAACTAGAATTGCGGACGGTGGGTGACATTAACCTCTTCATGGGTCGTCTCCAAAAGCAACAGGGGCACTTATTATCCGAACTCACGGACGGCATCCACACGCACACGGTAGGTTACCAAACACCGGATCAGCTAGTTGCGATTCAAGCGACGCTGCGTGAGGGTGGGTACTTGTATGAAAATTAAACAGTGAGTGCAGAGAGTGGGCCAAAAGGCGGTTAATTTGCGAGCATTAACGTGAAAGCAGTGATTATTCCTGGGTTTTGGAATAGTCACTGCTTTCGGGTTAAGCGGAACAAATTGCCTTTTGGCGCACGTTTCGACCATAGCAATAGGAAAAGCCAACCAGAAATTTTCTGATTGGCCTTTTGAGCTTTGTCCCAAACCCTTTTATTAGGTAATTAATTTGTTGCTGTAATTTCCATTAGAAGTAATCGATCAACGCTGGGCGGGTGTTGACTAAACTGGCGTCTAAGCGGGCGGCATCGTCGGCATCACCGGTGATTTGACCGTGTTCTAAGGCGCTGAGCAGTGTGCGGGTGCCAAAGAGTGCTTTGGTCAATTGTTGAATGGATAATTGTAAGTCAGACTGACCAGTCGTTTCGGGACTGACCCGGTTGAACGTGACAACCTGATGATTCCGTGATAATTCCCAGATGCCTTGATTAATCGCAAGGGTGTCATCACTGACGGCAAGCCGAATCGGCGTAACATCAGCGGTGAACGGATACTTGGCGATAAAGTCGTGCAATAAGACGATTCTGGCCATCATGTATGGCGTCGTCGTGGCCGTAGCCGTGTACGGATCGGCTAGGAAGTCGAGCTGGTTGTCAGCGCTCGGTGCTTCGTAACTGAACGTTTCAAAAGTTGTCCCGTGTTTGGTGACAAAGTTTGCCAACCGTTCAAATGCGGACGGGGTACTGGTTGACCATTCCTGAATGGCAAAATTAGTCGACTCACGATCGTAAATCAAGTAGCCTTCAATAACGTCAGCTGAATTACGATAAATGGCTACGGACCAGTTGTGTTTTAAGGTCAGGTAATGGCGCCACCAAGCTGGCCGAATAACACCCCCGCGCTGACTTGCGGGCTGTTGTTCATAAAAGGCATTGATTAGTTCGAGGCCGTCGTTTCCATAGCGGGTCACCGTGCCCGTTAAATCGTGTGGCTTGATTCGGGGCAGGTCCTTGGCCGCCATCACGTAGTGGCAGTGGTCAAAGACGTGCTCGTAGCCAAAGCGACGGTAGTACCCGTAGGAAAATGGCGCCAAGTAGGATAGCGGTACGTGGTTAGCTGCCATGGCTTCTAAGGCCGTCGTTAGCAACTTGCCAGCGCCACCTTTGCCAGCGTATTCCGGTGCACTCATGACGTCACCAATCCCGTGCATGGCGTACTTGACGCCGTGAAAATTCACTTCTAAGGGGAGACTGTATAGGCCACTGACGAGTCGATTCTGATTGTGGAGACCATAGATCCAGCCATGTTGATAGCGGTCCATAAAGAAAGCCCGGCGAGTCGGCGAGTCCTGATTATTAAAAGCGTATTGGTAAAGCTGATAGAATTTCTCACGGTCGGCGTCGGTTGTTAACCGGTAATCTGCAGTCATTAAGGTGCCCCCTTTGACAATCTTATTTAGATGCGACGAACTTGAAATCTGCCCATGGTTGTAATAAGGCTAAGCATAAGGCATCGCTAGCGACGACGTGACCAACCACGTTGATCCGACCGGTGTTCTTGAAATCACGGCGAGCAATTTGTAATTCGCCTTTGTATTGACCGTAGTCATCGTTATCGATTAAGACATCGCCGGCTTTAACATCATCGGTATGGTGTGCAGGAAAGGCTTCATCCTTATAAATCACCCGGGTCTGTGAGGACCGGATCACATAGTCAGAGAAGTCGCCCCGGTAAGTTTGTGGTTGGGCAAAGAGCACTTTATTTTCAACATCTGTCAAGTCAGCAACGGTGTCCACGTGTAGTAGTGGGTAAGGACTGAAGAAGACGTCACTAACGGCTTTCAATTCAGCTTCGCTGGCATACGCGTTACCAATCAAGACGTCGTCAATCAAACCAGTCATCTTGAGATGTTGGGCTTGCGCTGCAACGGCTAAGCCCCGGTGCTCTTCAAGGGTGCACAGGCCGTCTTGCATTGGCCAAGGACCGTAAGTTGCATCGTTAGAAGAAACGAAGGCGGCCGTGTTGATACCGTATTGACGGTATTGTTCAGAAGTCTGAACAAAGTAGTCGTGACCTAGTCCGGTGTATTGTTGTGGGTAGAAGTTATGTGACCCGAGTAAGTTATCTTTTTCGGGTGAATAGTCCATGATGGTATCCACGTAATGGGTCCCTTTAGACATGTTCACTTCGATCTTCAAGCCGTATTCGTTGTGAGTCATCCGGGCTTCTTCTTGGCCGGTGAACCCGAGGTCTAAACGGACGCCCCAGGCACCTAAGTCGTGGAAAAATGAAAGATCGTCGTAGGAAACGCCGAGTTGTTTAAATAAACCGGGGTTAACGTCGACCATCACTTGTAGGCCTAATTTGTTGGCGTAAGTGATGACTTTCTTGAAGTTGCTGACAACTTCATCCTGATCGCCTTTGATTTCAAGCAGTGACGTGAAGACCCGCTTGTAACCATATTTAGCTGCTAAATCCAAGTAGGCAGCGTCCTTTTCGAATGTTGACCGTTCTGGATAGACGGAGACACCAAGTTTACTCATAAATAAATCCCTCCAAAAAATAGTTAGCTTCTGTATTCGCTTTCATTATCGCATATTTAATTGGTCCATACCAGCCATAAAACATAATTTGTTGGTACAAATTTTAAACCTGTTCCTGAAAGTGTGATTATGATACGATTTGGGTAATTAGAAAATGGAGGAATGGATATGACATTTGAAGCAATCTTACCCGAATTAAAAGCTGGCAAAAAGGCGGTTCGGACCGGCTGGGAAGGGACCGAACTATTCGTGATCCTACAAGCTAAGACCACGTTTGAGGGGGACCCGTTGAACCCGTACTTTTTAATTAAAACGGCGGATGAAGCGTACAGTATGTGGTCACCAACGGATTGTGATATTTTAGCCACTGACTGGCAACTCGTTGACTAATGAAATTCACGGAGTTTGAAGGACAGACGGTGCTAGTCACCGGGGCGGCGTCAGGAATTGGGCGTGCACAAGTTCAAGCCTTTTTGGCACAGGGCGCGGCCGTCATTGCGATCGACCAACACCCGGTTGATTTAAAAAGCAATCAACTGAATGTTCAAGTGGCGGATGTGCGGGATGCAGTCGCATTGAACCATGCAATTCAAGCGGGTATTACGGCCTTAGGCACACCCCAAATCGTCTGCAATACGGCTGGTAAACTGGATGGCTATCAACCGACGTTAGCCATTGACTTAGCCACTTGGCAAGATATCTTGGCGACGGACCTGACTAGTCAGTTTCTGGTCACCAACGCGGTCTTGCCAGCGATGCTCAAGCGCCAACACGGCGTCTTCGTGAACATGGCGTCGATTGCCGGTCTCGTTGGTGGTGGCGGTGGTGCGGCTTATACCGCGGCTAAGCACGCCATTATTGGTTATACGAAACAGTTGGATCTGGATTACGCGGCGCAGGGGATTCGTGCTAATTGCATTGCACCCGGTGCAATCGATACCCCGATGAACGCGGCGGATTTTGCAGGTGACGGTAAGATGGCCAAGTGGGTCGCTAGTGAAACACCAGCCAAGCGCTGGGCCCAGCCAGAAGAAGTGGCTGATTTGACGTTATTTTTGGCGAGTCGGCACGCCGATTATATTCACGGTACGGTAACGCCCGTGGATGGTGGCTGGTTAGAAAAGTAAGGGGATGAAGACTTGCAATGTCTTTTTTGTCAACCGCAACCGTACGTATTAGAAAATGAGTTGGCGGCGGCTTTTTATGATATTCATCCTGTTCGACGGGGACACTTGTTGATTATTCCCAAGCAACATTACGCCACCTTTTTTGAGCTTCCTCCAGTTGTGCGGGACGCCATGTTTGATTTGGTGACGCAAGCCAAGGCTTATTTGGACGATCACTATCATCCGGATGGGTATAACCTTGGTATTAACGTCGGGCCGGATGCGGGACAAACGGTCATGCATTGTCATATTCATTTGATTCCACGGTACCGCGGCGACGTTCCCGACCCGCGCGGTGGGATTCGCAAGATGTTACCACCCGCAGCTGATTAATATAGATAAGAGGTAAGCAACAATGTCAGATATTTTTGAAAAGGTCGGACGGACGGGTAAAGTCTTAAAGCAGACGCCAGTCTATCAAGGGCCGATTTTTAACTTAGTCAAACAAGAAATTGAAACACCGGATGGTCTGAAAGTCGAGCGGGACCTCATTGATCATGGCAACGCGGTGACGATTCTCGCCATTACCGATGATGACCAAGTCGTTCTCGGGTCAGAATACCGGGTTGGTCGCAACGCTGAGACAATTGGGTTACCAGCGGGACTGATCAATGAAGGCGAAGATCCGCTAACGGCGGCGAAACGCGAACTTCAAGAAGAGACCGGATACGTTGCGCATGATCCACAAGTTATGACCGCAATCAGTTCTTCAGAAGGGTTCACGAATGAAACGGTCAGCTTGATTTTGACGCACATCGATCCGAGTGAACATGCCGCCAAGCATTTTGACCACGACGAATACGTTAACACCCAACTAGTGCCACTGACGAAGGTCATTGCGCTGGTAAAGGATGGAAAAATTCGTTCAGCACAAGGCATTTGTGCGCTAACTTGGTATTTGAACTTTATTCGTCCGGGTAAATAATGATGAACTTAGATGAAAAGTTTGCGTATATGGCTACGGGTAAACCGTATAATGACTTAGATGCCGACCTAGTAGCGGCGCGTGATCAGGCCATTGAAAAGACGGATCTGCTTAACGCGACGGCTGATTCGATAGAAAAAGAACGGTTACTACGGAATCTGATTGGTTCAACAGGACGGGCCCCGTTTGTGAACCCTAATTTTCGGGTTGAATTTGGCCGTAACATCCACGTTGGGGATGACTTTTACGCCAATTACGACTGTGTCTTGCTAGACGGAGCGCCAATTACAATTGGTGACCACGTGTTATTTGGGCCAAAGGTCGGGTTATATACCAGTAATCACCTGTTTGACGCTACGGAACGACTCAATGGCGGTTGTCAGGCTCAACCAATCACAATTGGAGATCAGTGTTGGCTGGCGGCCAACGTGACGGTTTTACCCGGCGTCACGATTGGGGCACATACCATTATTGGTGCGGGGAGCGTCGTGACCCATGCCATTCCTACTAACGTGATTGCGGCTGGAAATCCGTGCCGGGTCATTCGGCCCATCACTGCTGAGGATCGGACCGGATTTAGTGGTCAGCAGTTTAAATTGGATTAATCATAAATGAGTGGCAAGTTCTGGTTGCCATTGTTCAAATAACGCCCACTGAAGCTTTGATGATGTTCATCAAGACTTCAGTGGGCGTTATTTATTTTATCTATAGTGAGTTAATGATTGGCTTTAAGACCGGCCAATAAATACGCAGCGTTGAACTTGCGAAGGTTACTCGTGGTGATTCGCAACTCGTTACCAGCAATAAAAATGTTATCTCTAAACATACTGTAATCCTTCAAAAAACCGTCCGTTACGATGATTGTAATGTGTTCAAGCTTCATGGGAAGGGGAACGTCGGCACCGTAGTTTTCATAGGTAATGTCTCCCAACTTGATATCCTGGACATTAGCCCAGGGAATCCAAATCATTTTTTGGTTACTAAAGGTCCCGTAACGGTAAGCAATGCCTTTTGGGCCAACGTCTAAAACAACGGGGTTCGTCAATAGGCGGTGCAGAATGATTAATTGGGCGAACAGTCCAAGCAAAATTAGGGCAACGCCTAGAATAAGAAACCACCAGTGCTTCATGAGCACTAAGGCTAAGCCAACCATGATGAGGCCAAATCCAGTTAGTAGTGCGCCTAAAAAATGCCATCTGGAATAATAAAATTGATAGTGAATCATTTGCGTTACCTCGTGTAAATGCTGAAAGTGGGGCCTAAAAGTATTTGTACGGTTAGTGACGAAGCGGATAGCCCTATTTGACTTGAATCCCGTTAAGACTTGCGGCTAAGCTAGCAGCCTGATATAAGTTAACTTGCATGCCCCGGACTAACTCGGGATCGAGTTCAAGTTGGTCAAATTGGCAACTACTGAGGTCAACGTTTTTGAGGCGGGTTTCACTGAAAGAAGCCTTATCGAGGTCACAACGGTTGAATTGAACCTTCGTGAGTCGATCAGCCATGATACTCGCATCAATCAGTTGGCAATCGTTAAAGTGGGTCGTTTTTAGTTGCATTTCACAGAGGAGTGCCAGGTCAAGGCGACAGTTGTCAAAGGAAACGTTATTCAAAATCGCGCCGGTTAGATCGAGCCCGACCATTTTACAATTCGTAAACTGAGCGCGCAGTATATTGGCTTTTTCAAAGTGACAGTTGGAAAAATCGCATTTGTTAAAAATGGCGTCCGTGACTTCTAACCGCTCAAAGGTCTGGTTAGTGAACACGACGTTTTCAAAAATGACGTGGTCGAGCATCGGGTGTGGAAAATCGATTGCTGGAAGCGTCGTATCGCTGATTCGGCACTGACTGAGTAAGTGGTCTTCATCATCAAAAATAGTTGTAAAAGTGCCATCCGTTAAGGTCGATGGCATGATCCGTGGTGTTTCCATTAGTAATCCCTCATTGTTTGACTGGTTTTTTATTAATGACTTAAGATTGAAAGTTGAAGCTGTTTGCTAGTTAACTGATGTAGCAACGATAGCACCAATAAAATTGTTAAGATCCCCGCTTCCGATCGTCCGTGATTTCATCCGCCGTGGCGACCGGTTCATGCCAAAAAGCGGTCATGAACCTCACTTGAGAGCCGAAAAAACGCGTCTCTCAAGATGTCGGTGGCGTAAAATCGGGAAATCAGCGATTAAACTGGTTCTAGTATTTTCAATTTTTAATTAGTGATAAGAAAAAAGTTTGGGGCGTTAACCCCAAACTTTATAATCCGCTGTTTTGTAAGAAATGCAATTATTTAGCGCGCGGTGCTGGTAAAACGTCACCGAAGAAATCGTTGACGACCCGTTCACTGGCATGGCCGTCTTCCCAAGCGTTAAAGCGGTCGCTAAATTTGCGATAAGCGTCCGCGTATTCACGGTTGAGTGCGGGAAGGTCATGTAAAGCAGCCAAGACGTCATCGTTCGTTTTGAGCAGTGGCCCTGGTAAGTCTTTCTCCATGTTGAGATAGAAGCCCCGTAACACGCTGCCGTACTTCTCGTAATCGTAAACGAAGTAAAGAATTGGTCGTTTTAAAATGGCGTAGTCGAAGAAGACACTCGAGTAATCGGTGATTAAAACGTCTGAAATTAGGTACAGTTCAGAAATATCACTGTAGCTGGATTCATTGTAAACGAAATCGCCGAAGTCGGTGGTGTCCAAATGTTCGGTGATGAAGTAGTGGGTCCGTAAGACCAGCACATAGTCGTCACCAAGTTCACGCCGGAGCCGGGCAATGTCTAATTTCAACGTAAACTTGTAATCCCCGACACCGTAGTAATCATCGTCACGCCAAGTTGGGGCGTAGAGGATGATTTTTTTGTCTAACGGAATCCCCAGCTTTTCTTTAATGGCGCGGGTTCGTTCGACTTTGTCCGGGGCGTTTAGAATATCATTACGTGGGTAACCAGACTTGAGCATGCGGTCAGTTGGGTACATAAAGGCGTGTTCAAATACGTCAACTGAGAACTGGTTCGCCGCAATCAGGTTATCCCATTGCCGGGACTGGTGGTAAAAAATCTCTTTGTACAGTGGGTTGGCGCTGGCCACGTTGTCCATATCAAAGACTAAGTGTTTCAGCGGCGTCCCGTGCCAAGTAGACAGGAATTTCGTGCCCGGACGTTTGATAAACCATTTAGGTTGACGCATGTTGATCACTTGGAACTTCGAGGTTGCCAAGTAGTACATGTACCGCCAGCCGAACCGTTTGACAACGGTCGTATTCGGATTATGCCCAGGGTTAGGTTCAACCCCCTTGTTCATGATCCAAACGTGGTGGAACTTGCCGGGATACGTCCGTTGCAAGTATTCATAAATTGCTTTAGGACTATCTGAATAGTTACGGCCCAAGAAGGATTCGTAAAAGATCGTTGTAGGCTTGATTGGCAACTTAGTAAACCACCAGTTGTAAGCCAGTTTAGTGATGCCCCGGCCGTGCCGATGGAGCACGCGGTTAAGTTCACGCAAACGGACAATTCGGTTTACTGAACGTTGCGGCAAGCTACCGTTGCGCCGAATCGTAAGTAAGACCCGGCGACTTTGCCCACGTAACGTTTCTTTAATCAAAGATTCTGGCACATCGTTTAAGAAGCCTTGTAAAGTCTGTAAGAGTTCAGCGCGTTGTTCCTCAGCAACCGTTCCGGTTCGAGTTGCTAACGCGGCGTATAAGTAACGGTGGAGGCGGTGTAGCGCCCGAACCGCATACTTATTAAAGCCTTCTGAATCTGGCGTCTGGGTAGCTAATGCAGTTTGCCAATCTTGAACCCGTTTAGTCCAACGAGTGGGATCATCTAGTTGATGAACCGACGGGTGGTTAATGGGGTCGTTATGTTTAACCCGGACGTAAGTATGTTGGCTAAGCCGAATCGTACTAGTCGTTGCGGCAATTAATGGCAACATGAACGGTGCGTCGGGGTACAACGGGTTTTCCTCATTGAATTTCAACGCTTGGGCTTCGACTAATTGGCGGGCCACAATCTTACCGGCAACTTTTAACTGGCGGTTAAGCCCGTCCCAACGTTGTTCCCCGGTATGTTCAAGGTAACGGTGTTGAAGCCAGTTCATGACGAGTGGGTCAACGGATAAGTCCGCTGGTAAGAGCGCGTCAGCAGGCAAATTAACCGTGTGACGCTTAGGCCGGTTGCGTTTCCGACCGCCCCATTTTGGTAAGTCATCGCGCGTGCCGTCAGCTTCGTGGCTGGTGGCAAAGGCACTGTGTGGTTCATAAGTTGGGTACTGGTTCAAGTCGTATAAGACGTCCGTTGAACGAGTCTTAATGATAGCAGCGGCGTCCATCAAGGCGTTAGGTAAGAGGTAGTCATCGCTATCAACGAAGACGAGCCAGTCACCATTGGCCGCTTGCATGGCCTGGTTACGGGCTGCCCCGACGGTATCGGGCGTAAACGTGATTTGACGAATTGGGAATGGCGCCTGCCACTTTGATTGGGTCAGGTCGATGGGTTGGTTGCAAGCAATCAGCCATTCAAAATCGGTCATCGTCTGACGCGTTAGATTATTTTTTAAAACCAATAACTGCTCAAGTTCATTTGGCAGACAGGGGGTAATTAAACTATAAAACATAAATGATCCTTTCTAAAAATCATAATAGCTAAAACCAACGGATACTTAGTCTTCGTCGTCTTGAGCATCTTGATCCACTTGAGCAACAAATTGGTCAAGTTGTTCGCTGATGACGGTTTGCTGATCTTGAGTCAAGTGGTTTTCTTCAGTGTTCTTCAGTAACTTACGTAGTTGTGAGCGACAATAGCGGGCAAAGGCCGGCTCCCAGTCGATGCTCAATGGCACCTTAGTGGCTGCCTGAAGTTGATTGAACCAAATAAATGGTGTATCGCGATTCCACTGACCATTTTGAATGGTTGGGACGTGTAACCGAACAATTTCGGTGTGCTGGCTAAGTAACTGGAGATTTTGTGCGATTGATGCCAGTGGGTAATCTGAGCTAATTTGGTCTGCGGGCAAAAGGACCCCGGTTGGCCGTAAGCGCTGTGAAAAAAGCCGGAAGTTTTTGAGGTTACTTCTGACGGAGTAATTTTGAAGCCCCCACAGTTGTGGCCAAACGTTGTCGGACTTTGAAAGCTGGTGGTACGTCGTTAATAGGGAATTATTAGCGTGAATCATTAAATAATCAGAGATTTGTTCATCTAAAGGTAACTGATTATCAAAAGTCGCTAAACTGATTGGCGTGTGGGCATGCTGGGTCGTGACACTCTGCCACTGGGCCAGGGCGCCGGGTAATAGCACGTCATTTTCACGTAAATTCAAGACGTAGCTGTGCTTAGCAACGGGTACTTGCGGTTTATCTTGAACGGTGATATTTAATGTCGCTAATTTTGCTTGGTGGTCGGCCGTCAATTCTTGGTTTGCGGTTAATTGTAAGTTTGTTGTGACACCGGCAAATCGTTGGGCCTCAATGGCAGCACCTAGTTGAAATAGTCGGTCCCAAGAAATGGTCTCATTGGGGACGATATTAATAAGTAATTGCATAAAATTTCGGCTCCTGAATAAATTTTGTTATGAATTTAAGTTAAGTAACGTTACGTTTAATTAACTCATATACTATAAACCTTGTAAAGGGGTGGGAACAACCTGAATTTTAGTTGGTGGGCCAGCCTCGGGAGGTATTTGACACGTTGAAATTAATCGGCTAACTTCCGAGAGGGGCTGTTTCAAGTGGATTTCCAGTTAAACCAGTCAGTTAAAGAGGTCTCCCGCATGAAATTATTCATACGGAAGACCCCTTGAGTCAAATCACAATTTGAAATACTTTTCTAAGAAGACGGCAACGCCGTCTTCATCATTACTAAGGGTTGCGTGCGTCGTGGCTGCTTTAACGGCGGGGATGGCGTTGGCCATCGCGACGCCCACTTTAGCGGCGGTTAACATCCCAAGGTCATTTTCCTCGTCACCAAAGGCCATTAGTTGGTCAAAGTCTTCGTCGAAGTGTCCGAGTAGGGATTTTAAACCGCTGGACTTATCGGTGTGTGGTGGCAGAAATTCCAGCAAGGTGCGCCGTGACGGGACCACGTGAAAGAAGTTAGTAATACTAGTGGGCAGGTTAGCCTGGACCGTTTTGGCATCCTTACCGGCACTGACGACTTTCCCGAACTGAGTATCTTCAGGGAGGTCGGCAAAGTTGACGTTTTGGAATGGCATTAGCCCGTTAATGAAGTCTTCGTACGGTGACTTGCCAAGGTCCATGAGGGAATAAACTTGTTGCAAGTCGATCACGTCTAAATGGAAGCCATTTTTCTGAGCATCTTCAAATAGCGGCTGTAAGTCAGCCTTAGTGACACTGGTCCGCGCCAGAATTTTACCGGTCGTAGTTTGTTGAACCAGTCCGCCGTTAAAAGTAATGGCGTAGTCATCCGGCTGGGTTAACCCTAACTGTTTTAAAAATGGTTGGATGGCCTTGATAGGACGTCCCGTACATAAAACAATTCGCTTGCCATCAGCGTGCAGCTTTTTTAAGACGTGCTCGGTTCGGGGTGCAATCGTCTTGTCGGATGTCAGTAGCGTATTATCTAAATCTAAAGCAATGGTCGTAATCATATCCTGTCACACTTTCTACTGAAGTTTTAAAATGGTCTTGATCGTGGCGCCCATTGTAGCCGGATCGGTGACTTGGTCATGTTTGACGGTTGCTTGCCGTAAATTTTCGACCGTAGCCGGGATCGGCGTTTGAATGAGGTCGTGGAGCTGGTCGACTGCGGCCAGACCGTCCACGTCTACGGGATGTCCAGTAATGGCGCGTAAAACAGCCTGTGGGAACTTATAAGGACTCGCCGTAGAAACAATTACCATCGGGCGCTTATCCTTAGTCGCTTCGCGGTACTGGGTTGCAACCGCAGTGGCAACCGCCGTATGGGGATCAATCGTATAATGGTGCGACTTGTAAACGTGTTGAATAGCTTCCTGGTCCTGATTTTCAGTAACGAATCCAGCCCAGAAGTCTTTAACCGTGGCACGCATTGCCGGTGTCAACGTATAGCGACCAGTGGTTTTCAGATCAGACATTAGGTTAGCCGTTGCAACGGGGTCACTACCGGTGAGGTAAAAGACGAGCCGTTCCAAGTTGCTAGAAACGAGAATGTCCATCGAAGGTGAACTGGTTAAGAAAAATTCACGGTTCTTATTATAGGTGCCCGTATTGAAGAAGTCGGTCAAGACGTTGTTCCGGTTAGAGGCACACACCAGTTTGCGAATGGGTGTCCCTAATTGCTTCGCGTAGTAACCGGCTAAAATATCACCAAAGTTCCCCGTCGGTACGCTGAAATTGACTTCGTCGCCGTTGTGGATTTGCCCTTGCTTGATCAGTTGCGCGTACGCGTAAACGTAGTAGGCAACCTGTGGGAAGAGCCGACCAATGTTGATAGAATTAGCGCTGGAAAATTGGAACTGGTTGGCTGCCAGTTGGGCGTGTAAATCAGGATCGTTAAGCAGTTCCTTGACCTTTGTTTGGGCTTCGTCAAAGTTGCCGTTGATGGCCACGACGTAGGTGTTAGCCCCCGCCTGGGTAATCATTTGTTGTTTTTGAATGGCGCTGACACCATCTTTGGGATAAAAGACGATGATTTTAGTCTGAGGAACGTCAGCGAACCCAGCCATGGCTGCTTTACCGGTGTCACCAGAGGTTGCGGTCAAAATGACAACTTCCGACGTCAACTGATTTTTCTTGGCGGCGGTCGTCATTAAGTGGGGAAGAATCTGAAGGGCTAAATCCTTAAACGCAATCGTGGGGCCGTGAAATAGTTCAAGGTAGTAAGGTTCGCCATGCTTTTTGACCGGTGCAATGGCCGCGTCGTCGAACTGGTCACCATAGGCGGCATCGATACAGTCATGCAGTTCGGCTGGCGTATAGTCGGTGAAGAACAGCTTTAAGACCTCGTAAGCTACTTCTTGGTAAGACATGGTTGCGAGTTGATCAAAGTCAAAGTCGGCCCGTGGTAATTCGACTGGCACAAATAGGCCGCCGTCGGGAGTTAACCCTTGTAAGACAGCTTGTGAGCTAGTCATGGTGTGGCTTGCAGTTTCACGGGTACTGCGATAAAGTGTTTCCATGGATGAACGTCCTTTCAATTGATTTTGTCTAAATCATACACTAAATTATGTTGGAATGGGGGCCTTTTCCACAAATCCCCGGCGGTTTACCGGAGAATGACGATTACGACTAGTGCAAAATGTAACCGTTTTCTATGTAAAGGAGTTTTTGAATATGTTATTGGCAGGAATTTTACACCGACCAGAAAGTGAAGATACAGCCATTTTGGCTGATCATCGCGTGATAATTCGTTTAAAAACGGCGTTAGACGACGTTGCTAAAATTGAAATGATTTATGCAGATATGTATTTATGGCAGGAAGGGACCCCGATGCAGACGACTGAAATGCACCGCGGTCTAGCCACGCAAAGTAATCAGTACTGGACACTAGCAGTGACGATTCCAACGAATCGCTTGATTTATGGGTTTCGGGTCACTGACAAGGCGGGACAAACAATTGGTTACGGCGACGACGGCTTTTTTGACGACCTAGCAACTAACTGGGCCGTAGCCGGGCATTACTTCCATTTACCCTACTTACATGTCAGTGACGCGGAGTTACCGCCCGAATGGGTCAAGAATACGGTTTGGTATCAGATATTCCCCGAACGGTTTGCCAACGGTGATGTGACCAATGACCCCGCTAACGTGACGGCGTGGGGGCAAGGCCCCGTGCACCGTGATTCGTTTTATGGTGGCGATTTAAAGGGCGTGACCGATCATTTAGACGACTTGGCTGATTTAGGAATTAACGGGCTGTACCTCTGTCCCATCTTTACTTCGCCGTCCAACCACAAGTATGATACGATCGATCACTTTGAAATCGACCCGCACTTTGGTACTAAGGCTGATTTTCAAGCCTTAGTCGATGGTGCGCATGAACGGGGCATTAGAGTCATGTTGGATGCCGTGTTTAATCACTTCGGGGAACAGTCGCCACAGTGGCAAGACGTGATTAAGAACGGCCAACAATCCCGGTTTGCGGACTGGTTCCACATCCATGACTGGCCAGTTGGACGCGACCCACAGACGCACCAATTAAATTATGAAACGTTTGCGACCGGGGCGGCCATGCCAAAAGTGAACACGCAAAATCCAGCGGTGCAAGATTACCTAATTAGTGTCACCAAATATTGGGTCGAGCAATTTGGCATCGATGCTTGGCGCTTTGACGTTGCCGATGAAGTCGACCATGGCTTTTGGCGGAAACTCTGCGGGGCATTACGGGCAGTCAAACCAGATATCTATTTATTAGGTGAAGCTTGGCACAGTAGTCAGGCACTGGTCAATAATGGCCAGTTCAACGCGGTAATGAATTATCCGTTGACCCAGCCAATTTTGGCCCTGTTTAACCACGAGCTCAGTTTAAAAGAATACGTCGGTAAGACTAACTTGCAGTTGACGCAATACCGACTGCCTAACCAGCAAGCGATGTTTAACGCAATCGATACGCATGACACGCCGCGGCTATTAACGACCTTAAACGGGGATGTCACCAAGTTACAGGCTGCGTTAACCTTGTTAATGCTATTACCGGGGAGTCCTTGTTTGTATTACGGGACCGAAGTCGGGGTAGCCGGTGGGGCTGACCCGGATAATCGGCGTTGCATGAATTGGCAGCCGAATGCTGATGAGTTAGCATTAAAAGCGTTCGTTAAGCAACTCGTCGGGTTTCGGCGGGAGCACGCTTCGGCGCTTGCAAGTGACGAGCTAAGTTGGAAGATTGAGGGCCAGTGTTTAACATTGAACCGTCAGAGCGCAACTCAGTTGATCAGTGGTCGGTTTAATTTAGGCACCACCGCAGTTGCAGTCGGTGCCACACCAACGGTAATGAGTGTTGGCGTCCATGAGCATCAATTGTTGGCTGGTGGCTTTGAAGTCAGTGTCAATTAAAAACTAAAGGTTGAAAAGTCTAAAAATGCTATTAACACCGTAACAGTAGCGATAGTCATTCCTAAATTAGCCGCTCCGGCGGGTAGCCCTGGTGTGCTATGGGGGACGGTCCCAGCCAAAGTGCGGTCTGCTCCCTCGATTCAAAGCCGACAATCCACGTCTTTGAATTGCCCCGCAAGATTGGCAGAAAAGAAACGCCTGCCAATCTTGCCGACACAGCACACCAGGGCTACCCGACTGCGCTCAAAACAGACTTACTATTGTGATTTGGATAATCGCATGTCATCAATGGTAACCGGACTAACCCACAAGTAGTTAATTTGTATTAGTCTAAATACTGATACAACAGTACTCAATCCTTAAATTTAACTTTCAACCTTCAGTTAAAAAAAAAACGTGCGGTAAACCTAAAATGGGATTACCGCACGTTTTATTTAATCATGGATCTTTTTAAAAACCATGTCATTACTTCAAATAGGTGACAAACAGTTTTTCATATAAGTGGATGAAATCAAGGTACATCTGTTTATCGACATTTTCATTGACCTTATGCGGTGTTTGGTTACCGGGGCCAAACATGATAAATGGAAAATCAGCCCCCTTGTCCTTCAATAAGTTGGACGCATCGGTCACAGCGGGAATTGCGAGTTTAGGAATTGGCTGACCGGCGTAGGGTTCTCCCAATTGAACGGCTAAATCACTGAGCTTAGTATCTTTGGGCGATTCTACGGAAGGTTGCGACATGAAGACGTCCATCGCAACTTTTGCACCCTGTGTATTTTGTTGGTCGACAAGCTTTTGAAGGGTCGCAATTGCGACGTCGTTATCGAATTCTGGAATTGAGCGAATATTGATATCAGTCTCAGCGCTGGCAGGAATCGAGTTTACTTGATCACCGCCGTTGAGGACCGTGGCGTTGAATACTAACGGGCCCATCAAAGCGTTAGTTAACTTTGATTCCCGGAAAGTATGGTTGGCGTGATAGAGGACTTCGAGCAGTGGGTCCAACGCGTTGTATCCTTGTTCGGGCATCGAGCTGTGGGCGGCTTTTCCTGTCGACGTGAGTTTAATATCAATCGAGCCCTTGTGAGCAAAAGCAACGTTGTATCCGGAAGGTTCGCCAATCAGTAGGGCGTCAACGTCATCCATCGTGCCCGCTTCGTAAAATTTCTGGGAGCCGGTTTCACCGACTTCTTCAGCAATTGTTGCCATTAAACGAAGCTTGCCGTGAGTCAAGGTGTGAGCGGCGTTGATTTCAATCATGGCAATGACCATGGCGGCCAAACCTGATTTCATATCCGTCGCACCGCGACCGTAAAGGCGGCCATCGCGTTCAGTTAAAGTGAAGGGATCACTATCCCAAGCATCGAGGTCACCCGGTGCCACGACATCCATGTGTCCAGAAATCCCTAAGACGGGGCCGGTGGTGCCAATCTCCGCAACCAGGTTAGCACGTCCGTCACTGATAGGCATCAAATTGGATTGAATCCCGTGGTCAGCCAATAATTGTTGTAAGTACCTTGCCACTTCAGCTTCGTTGTTGTTGACCGATTTGATCTTAACGAGGTCACTTAAAATTTTAATTTTTTCTACGTCTGTAAATACTGCCATCACGATTCCTCCTTAATAAGACCAGTTTAACTCACGTTATCAGTTTATGAGTTAAAAAGGGTCGTTTGGTTTTACTAAATGGCATCTGGCTAGGGCAAGGTGGGTGAACGGTCTTGTGATGTGCATTACGTTCTCAGGGGCGTTTAGCGCAATAAAAAAGTCTAGGAATTTGTCCTAGACTTTTTGGTTGGATCATTATTTGGCTGCAGCTGGTTTGATAGCGCGACCTTGAATAAATTCAATGACGATCAAGACAACGTAGCAGATCAAGATGATCCCTAAGAGGTTGGTCATTTGAACCGTGCTTGATAACCAGTAGTATTGCCAGTTCTGGTTATTAAAGACCCACCAAACGAGTAAGCCGGCAATTAAACCTAAAGTATTCATAATTGCAATAAAGAAAATATTGCCGTTTTGTTTTTGGCCTGCCCAGTAAGCGGACAAAATCGCCATCCAAACACCCCAGACGATTAAGCCAACCACAACAACCCAGTAAATAAGTGATGCGATCATTGGTAATCCTTCTTTCTACAAGTTAATAACATTATTTTACCATGAATTCGATTACATTTGTGAGACTTCAGTGATTTTTTTCACAATCCGAGCCGTTTTAAACTGATGAGATTTTGAGAGGATGACTTGTTATTTAGGGGTGAATTATTTACAATTAGGTCATAATAATAATGTAACAGGGAAAGGGTTGGCCTATCAATGACTTCTGCGTGGAACTGGATTGGAATCATTGCTTGGATAATTGTCTTAGTACTGGTTGTGTGGGTATTTCATAATATCCGTGTTCGCCGGATTAAAATGATTGTTGAACGTAAGCACACGTTTGAATGGAACAGTTTATTCATTACGATTGGTGAGCTGATCATTAGTATTGGCTTGCTGGCTGGTATGGGCTACGCGACGTTTAATCACCAAGTCGATCTGACCGATACTAAAGGGGTTAAAGTCACTTATAAATACGAACCATTAGTTTTAAGAGTCGGCAATAACGGTTCGGCTTCTTACTACGTGGCGGTGGACCGGGGAACAACGGACAAACCGGTGCATATTTATCACTACTGGATCAACGGGGCTAAGTACACCGTTTCTAGCAACAAGGCGACGGTGGTGAGCGATTTGAAACAGGTTAAAGTGGCGGACGCGGGAATTCCGTGGTCACAAAAGGCTTTAACTAAGATGGATCGGCATCACGAGCAAGCGTACGTGGTCAAAATGACCGCAACTTACAAGCCTAGCTTTTGGAACGGCTTAGGCATTCACGTTGGTCATCAGGCGATGACACGATGGTTAATTCGTGTGCCCGCACAATCATTTATCAATACAACGGATGTTCAAACTCAATAAGCGGTTAAAACGACTACGGAAAATTATCCCGTAGTCGTTTTTTTGACGGTAAAAATGGACACGTGGTCGGTCGTTTTTAAAATACGTCTCAGTTTGCTCATTATAGACCGGGGTTCAATGTTAAAAATAGTAAATATTTATTATACGACGCTTTTTTACTATGGTTATTTTTATAATGAGGTAAAATGAATGTGTTATATTTTTATAGAATGATTAGTTTATCTGGTTAATCTTAATGATAAGCGATAGAAGGAAGCGAACCAATGATTAGCGAACAAATTACACCGCTATTCGTTTGTGGCATTATCGGTGATCAGCAAACGATGATCGTAAATAAGTGTTTAACGGGACCGTTTAAAAACCGTTATGATTTGGCAACCGCACCACTGACACCAGGGGTTGCATTAAGTATGGCAGTAAGTCATATTACCAAACTACAGACCGGCTTAACGACTGTGATTGCGCAGCAACTCGGTACGGTTCAGTTTGAGTTGCCCACGTTAGCGTCACTTGGTCTGCCAATCATGATGGTCAATATTTTCTATTTGTTAGAACCAGTGGGCGGGCAACTGTTGACCGAGCGTCCAGCTTATACGACGGCTTTATCAGCTGGTGCCGTCCGAGTGCCATTGACCCAGCTTAATTGGCATAACAGTTCGCCGGCTGTGATGCAGGCTAAGCGCTTTTTAATGACCGGGGCGTTCCCAGTCGCAGAGCAGTTAGTAACGGCTTACACGGTGCCAAAACGAGCGCCTTGGGATAATGAGGCCCACTAAGGTTTTCGGGTCGGTTGACAATCGCTAATAGCCGGTGTACGTTAAAAACAACTTAAAATGAGATGATGATGAGAAAAGCAGTGGCACGACTTAGTCAGGTCATGGTTGCAAAAAGCCCGGGCTAATCCCAGGCTTTCTTTAGCCCGTTTGAACCTGATGAAAGCCGGTGATGCGCTGTTTTAGGTCTCCTCGTGAAAGGAAGATTTTTAATGGATCAAGCAACGTTTATTGAACAATATGCGACTAACCGAGCTAACACAAATTCTTTGAAGTGGGATGCGCTGGACGAACGTTATGGTAATCCGGACCTCATTGCAATGTGGGTCGCCGATATGGAATTTAAGGTGCCCGAACAAGTGACGGCCGCCTTAACACAACGGGTTGCCCATGGAATCTATGGGTATTCGTATACGCCAGACAGTTATTACCAAGCCTTCATGAATTGGGAACAACAACGTCACGGTTTAACGTTGCAAAAGGACTGGATTCGATTTGGCTCGGGGGTCGTCAATTCACTGTACGCCTTAGTGAACACGTATACTCAGCCAGGGGACGGCGTGTTGATTTTAACGCCAGTCTACTACCCATTTTTTAACGCTATTCAGGATAATCATCGGCAACTAGTGACCTCTGAACTACGCCATGACCAGGGGCACTACACGATTGACTTTGAGGACGTGGAAGCGAAGATTAAGGCCAATGAAGTGCGGTTGTTTATTCAATGCTCGCCACATAACCCTGTGGGTCGAATCTGGACACCAGAAGAGGAAACCAAGTTATTGGCACTATGTGAGCAGTACGACGTTTTAGTGGTTTCGGATGAAATCCATCAAGATATCGAAATCGACCGGGAGCAACACCCGTTTGTTTCAGCGCTAACCGTTGCGGGTGGGCGTTTTGCTGACCGGGTGATTGTGCTCAACGCACCGTCGAAAACGTTTAATTTAGCTTGCTTGCTGAATTCACACATCATTATTCCAAATGAAACGTTACGGGCAAAATATGATGCTAAAATTAACCGCTTGAGCCAGACAGAAGTTAACGTGTTGGGCCAAACGGCAGGGCAGGCGGCCTATGAACACGGGGCGGAATGGTTAGACCATATTTTAGCCATTGTGCGGGATAACTATCATTATCTGAAGGATCAATTAGCTGAACACGCCCCTAAGATCACGGTCGCTGACCTTCAAGGCACGTACCTGACTTGGTTAGATCTTCGGGCATACGTTCAGCCCGAAGCAACGCGTCAATTTATTCAGGATCAATGTGGATTGGCCGTAGACTACGGTGAGTGGTTCAGTGCTGCTGATCAAGGTTTTGTCCGGCTGAACTTGGCCACGGATCCTAAATATGTGCACAAAGCCGTGGACAACATTGTGACTTGTATCGCGCAAGCCAGTCATTAGTAATAAATTAGAATTTGATTTATAAATGAGCTTAACAACAAAAGTAGTCGCCAGGTGTAAAATTCACACGGCGACTACTTTTATTTATTCAATTTTAAGAACGCTGTATTTAACGGGATTTGTTGGTCGCGGTTTGTTGCTTCAGAAGCCGGCGCCGTTTGATTTGACGGCGGATGAAGGAGTAGGCAACCATGGCTAGGGTCAATAACGCAGTAACGATTGCGGCTTTAATAAAACCAAATAGCCAAAAGAAAACTGCGATTGCGAGTGTACAATAAACAATTAAAAACATGGGACCCTCCTTCTTTCGTTGCACGTTAATTAATTTATAGCTCTATTGTAGCGACTAAAAATAGCTATCTCGTGATCGAAATTTGAATTTTCTGTTAAATATGCGTCCCATGGTTGACGTTAATGATTTAATGTCGGTAGTGGCGGTTCATGCGTCGCTCGTTGGCCTGGTCCAGTTGGGTGGTGGTCAATTGGTAGGTCGTGGCCGCCGTTAACTTGGCAATACCAGCGTTGAGGGCACCTAGTTGATCTTGATCTGCGACGGTTGGTTGGAGTTTTAAAGCAAGTTGGCTCAGTAACTTAAGCTCGGGGGTTAGCGTTTCTTCAACTTGCTGATCATATTGATGTTGAGTGAGGCTGTGCGTCTGCCAACGGTTGACACGACTTAATAAGCTGAATAATTGGTTGGTTAAAACGGTGACGAGGTAGTCACTCTCTGAAGCGGTAAGGTTCATTTTCAATTCCTCCTAGAACGTTTTTTTCTATTGTAAGCTGAAATTGACCTTAAGAGAATGCTTAAAACAAAACGCAGGCTCAAAATGACAGTTTTGCCATTTTGAGCCTGCGTTTTGTTTAAACATCGCGATCTTTGAAAATAAACAGTTTACTGAAAAACCAGTTCAAAACGACGATTAAAACTTGATCAATTAATTTGACGATCAAGTCGTTGCCGTGTAAGAAAGAAATTCCGACAATCATGATGCCTTGATCCACAAAATAGCTCAATAAGCGAAACCCAAAGAAGGACGTAGCTTCCTTAAGGCGTGCGCGGACGGTTGGGGTCTTGGCGTCGAAAACCCATAGCTTATTGGTCACGTAGGCAAAGAGTACTGATAAGAACCAAGCGAACGTGTTGGCAATTAAGTATGAGCAGAACATATTAAAAATCCAAAAAACGAGGTAGTTAACGACGGTCGTTAAACCGCCAAAAAATAAGTAAGCTAGCACGCTTTTGTAACGGTGCCAGAGATGCTGCAATTGTTGTCCCATGTTTAAAATTAACCCTCACTCACGGCTTGTTTGATAAGTTTTATCCTACCATAAAAGTGCGTGAAGGAATAATTAGATTACGGTTTTGCGAGGTGTGTGACGGTTGATGTGAATTGACGGCGGGCCTGACTAAGATCAGTAAAGTGCGTCACCTTAATGACGGTTGCGCCTAGTAACGTTAGTGCGGTGACCTTTAACGTGAAGTGCCGCTGGTGTCGATTAGCCACTAGTGTTACTCGGTAGCTCAGTTCCTCATTAACGGTAATGGTCTGACTAGAAATGATGCCCGGTTGAATGTTTAAAGCTAACACAGAACCGCCTCCCCCATAGATTAGTTACATTGTAGGTGCTCCGTGTAAATAATCGGCGCCGTTTGTGTAAATGTTGTGTAAAACTGATCAGTGGCGGTGACCGGGTTCGTTACTTAACGTTCCCAAACATCTTGGGAATGGAAATGACAACGCATTCAGACGCGATAAATGGTAAAATAAGGGTAGCAGATGGAAAGGGTGTGGCGTAAATGTTACAAGAATATACGAATATTTTAGTTCCCTTGGATGGTTCCAAACAGGCGGAGGTTGCTCTCAACAAGGCGGTTGCGGTTGCTAAGCGTAACCAAGCACACGTTGATGTCCTAGCCGTCGTCGACCCTGGCCAGTTTGGGTATAACTTAGCGGGTTTAGCCGATGGCGACATTACTTACCAGCTAGTTCAGGATTCCGAAGCCTACTTAAAAGAGACCATTGCTAAGATCAAAAAAGACGGGTTTGAAGACATTGATTTTCATATTCGCATGGGCAGTCCGAAGCCAATTATTTCGCAGGACTTCGTCACCGATCACCATAATGATTTAATCATGATGGGTGCGACTGGCCTAAATGCGATGGAGCGGGTCTTAGAAGGGTCCGTAACGACCTACGTACAACGTAATGCGTTGACGGATGTTATCGTGGTCAAGACCGATTTGATGAATACCCAAGTGACAAAGTAATTTAAACGGATCATTGCGAAATCCCTAGTATTTAGGGGGAAGTAATTCCGAGATAATCAAATAAAAACGTCTCCTACCAAAGTCATTCTAATGACTGATAGAAGGCGTTTTTGCTTTGATTAATTAATTTTTAACTTTTAATAGTTGATTAAAACCGTATGCGATGGCGGCCATGATGGCACCGCCAATTAGCATGGTGATCATTGGAACGGCCGGGCTGAAGGAACCTGCAATGGCAGGTTCGTGTTGCGGGTAGCCAACTAGGAATTTGAGTAAGTTGACTAGCCACGTGAAGTCATAGTGAACCTGTTTGTCGGCACTGCTATTGCCAACAAAGCCAATTAGAAAGATGGCAACTACGGGGACGACAACGATCACGATACGCTGGCCCCACTTACTGAGGAGGGCCAGTCCGCCACCAATGGCCATGCCGGTCATGCCAGTCGCAATAAAGAAAATAATGGTAAATAGGAGACTAACCAAAATGTTGACCCAAACGTTACTCCCAAAAAAGTTACCGTACAGACTGTAGGGCGTCTTCATTAACGCCGCGTGGGCACTGATGCCCCAAATTGGCGCGGAGATGGCGTAGCGGTAAAAGGCAGCAAATAGTTCACCAATCACGGCAATGATGACGGTGGTGATAATCTTTGTCGCCCAAAACGTTTTACGCGAGATTCCATTTTGAATAAACAGTTTGAAGTTGTCGTAAGTTAACGAATTATAGAGAAAGATAAACGCACCAATTAAGAAGCCCCAGCTGAAGTTTGCAATCGTATTGGGCAGCGAAAAACTGCTAAGGCTACCCGAGACAACTGCTAGTACGAACGGGATGACAATGAAAATGGCAATTACGGCCAGAAATGCTTCCCCAAGCGCTTTAAGCTGATTCATCAGCAGGCAGCGGGTTGTTGCGCGTAATTTAGTTGACATGTGCGGTGGCCTCCTCCTTGGTGTTCGTTAAAATGACGAACAACTTTTGTAAATCAAGGTGATCGACTTTAACGGTATCCGGAATCGGCCGGTCGTTTTCGAGTGCACCGTAGACGTAGTGAGCGGTGATGCCACCCAGATGGTCTTCGCCGACAACGTTCAAATTAGCGGTGTAGGCTTCCACGTCCGTTTGTGGTCCAGAGATCGTGTAGGACTTAGCTAAAATATCGGGTACTTCACCGTTAATGATGATGTGATGGTCGTTAAGGACGAAGACGTGCTCAATCAAATTAGCGATTTCTTCAATTAAGTGAGTTGAAATCACGAACGTCCGCGGCTGGTCACTGTAGGTTTCAATCAATTCTTGGTAGAAGAGCTCACGGTGATTAGCGTCTAATCCCAAGACTGGTTCGTCTAGAAAGACGTAGTCGACGGGCACGCACAGCGCGATGATCAACTTGAAGATTGACCGGTAACCGGTTGAAAGTTTTCCGAAACGAGCGTTAACGTCGAGTCCAAAGGCGTGCACTAACTTTGCCGCGTAGGCATCATTAAAACCACCGTATAATAAGCGAGTCGTTTTGAACAAGTTCTTGACCCGGCTTCGCTCGGGGTACATGTTGACCTCGCTCATAAGGTAGATTTTACCCAGTGTGTGGTCATTATCGTGCATTGATTCGTCATCCAGCGTGACGGTCCCGTGGGTTGGCCGAATGCGATTGCTAATGATGTTTAGCAGCGTACTTTTACCAGCACCGTTACGGCCCAGTAACCCATAGATTTTATTAGGTTCTAAGGTTAAGTTTAGGTCCTCTAGAATCGTATGGCCGTGAAAGGCTTGTTGCACGCCTT
Source organism: Lactiplantibacillus paraxiangfangensis (assembly GCF_036246185.1). Taxonomy (NCBI): domain Bacteria; kingdom Bacillati; phylum Bacillota; class Bacilli; order Lactobacillales; family Lactobacillaceae; genus Lactiplantibacillus; species Lactiplantibacillus paraxiangfangensis. The sequence continues at coordinate 9,811 of NZ_BTPW01000012.1, read as the reverse complement.
GAACTTGAATACTCATGATGCGGAAAACCCCCGTTCGATTAATTTAGCTAGTTCTGCTTGTGTGATGTGGAGCTTTTTTGCTTCACTCACTAATTTTTTAACGTAATCGGTATAAAACTGGTCACGTCGTTTTTCGACAATCCGGGCCTGGGCACCAGCGATGACGAACATGCCAACGCCACGCCGTTTCTCAATTAGGTTGGCATCAACGAGGATGTTCATTCCTTTGAGCACGGTCGCCGGATTAATATGAAATTCTTTGGAGATTTCGGTCGTTGAAGGGATTTGTTCGCCCTCAACAAAGGTCTGCGTGAAAATTGCTTCTTCGATTTGATCCGCAACTTGCAAGTAGATTGGCTCCGTACTATTAAAGTTGAACTGCATTTTCTTCACCTCATTGCAGTGTGACTAACCGTTATTTCGTGGCGACCTTGTGGTGGCGTGACACTTGCAATTGTTGTTCTGTACGGTCGATGCGGGCCGCGACCCAACTCGATAGTAGGAGGAGGGTGCCGAGAACCGCTAACAGAATGTCTTGGTGTTCCAAGGGCATTAAGTTAGCCAACAACACGTTAGTGCCCACCCAAAGTAGGGGCATCAGCGTTCCTAGCCAAAATGCTTGGCGGTTAGCGAGAACGTAACGGTGCAGCGGTGTAATAACGATTAATAAAGCGACTAATCCAAAGTATACCATGATTCATTCCTCCTCCAAAAGGTTATTGTAAAACGATTCTGCGATAGATTGTAACGGTCAGTAAATAGTAGAGCAAATACAAGCCGGCAAAAATGACGAATGGTAACCAAATACCGGTGTACGGTGAAACGACCATCAAAAACTTGAACATTTGTAAGCCGAAGAGCACGTGAATAACGCCGACGATGCCGGGTAAGATGAAGAGTACGGCGATTTCCTTGTTAATTGCCCCCCGTAATTGTTGGTGCGTCGTGCCAATCTTGTCTAGCATGGCGTAACGGTGTTTGTCAGCATCGGCGCCTGAGAGAATCTTGAACATTAAACAGCTGGCTAACATGGCAAGGAATGCGATTCCTAAGAAGAGCCCCATGAATTCTAAGCCGGAGTACATGCCGTTGATCATCACGTAATTTCCATAACGACCACCGAGCATGTTGTCAACTAGGCCGTGGTCACGTTGGCCTTGAACTTTTGCGAGTCGTTTTAAGGCTGGGAGGTGTTGCGTGACGTCGTTGGTCGCAAAAACGGTTAGGTTTTGTTCGGGTTGCGCCAGTTTCTGGTAGTCCTTAGCACTTAAGAATACGTTGGCCTTATTTTGGCTCTGACTAGCTTGTAACTGCGATAATTGGTAGCTCACTGGGGACTTGCTGAGTTGTTGTGCATCGTTCGTTGTTCGCTTAAAGTTCAGTTGATTCTTCCCCTGCATGTTAATCGTTGTGAAGGGGTGCTGGTCAAATTCGGTTGCTTGGTAATAAACAGCTTTCTTATCCGTTTTAAAGTGGTACGTCACGTTGGTAGTTGGTTTTAAAGCGGTGACTTGCTGTTTTTCTGCCGTCGTCGCGTTGACGATTCCCATGTCGTAGGCGTTGCTGGATGCAGCCAGTTTAGGCGTTTGCGCATGGAAGCCCATGCCGACGGTAATCGCACCGAGTGCTAAGGCGAATAGCATGGCGACAATCGATAACATTTTTGTATAGTTACGAATTCTAAAACTGAGTTGGGATAACGTAAAATTGTTCAAGCCGCGTTGTGCAAATGGCAGGCGTTTTAACCCAACCATCAGCCAAACAAAGATGGCGTTGAATAGGAAGTAGGTTCCTAACACGATTGTGACTAAAGCAATGCCGATACCGGCAAGTTGCAACGTGTCCAGGTGGGCCATGGACCAGTAACCAATTGCGATGGCAATTAAACCAACGATGATTTCAAGCAATTGACGTGCTGGTTTCAAGCGGGGCCGGTTAGGTTGATCGTTACTGTGTAATAACTTAAGGGCTGGGGTTTTGGTTAAGGTTACTAGGTTAAACAGACCGGCAAGCAGGAACAAGCCGACGTAGAGTAACAGGGTAATTCCGGCAGCTGGCAGGTACCAAGCTGATAAGTGGTGCAACGTTAAATCCATACTGCTTATTAACAGGCGGCTAATGCCAGCGGTTAGGGCGGTTCCGAAGACGATCCCAATGACGGTCGCAACGACGCCGACGAGTAACGTTTCAAGCCAGATTAGCTGGCCAATTTTACTCTTGCGAGCCCCGACTAACATGAATAAACCGTAGTCGCGTTTCCGCATGCTGAGTAAAAATGAGTTGGCGTAACTGATGTAGACCAGGGTAATAATGGTCAGCAGAACGGATCCAAATTGGAAAATGATCCCGACCATGCTAATCCCCGTGTTTTGTTTTAAAAAGTCGTGGTTAGTAGCGAGGGCTTCAAACATGTAGAAGATTGCGCTGGACATGATCAGTCCGGAGAATAGGACCAGGTAATCACGCCAGCGGTTTTTGAAGCCGGTCAATGCAAGTTTAGTTAACATAGTAGAAAGTACTCCTTTTTTGCGTCGGGCTTACTGTTCGAAAGTCCCAAGGTTATCCAGAATCTGTTGATAAAAATCACTACGGTTCATCTCTCCGCGTCGTAGTTCTTGACCGATGCGACCGTCTTTGATGAAGAGAATCCGTTGGCAGTAGCTTGCGGAAAACGGATCGTGGGTAACGAGCAGAATGGAGACGTTTTGATCACGATTGATCTTAGTGAAGAGGTCCAATAACTCGCGGGCCGACTTGGAATCTAAAGCCCCGGTTGGTTCATCACCGAAGAGCATTGCAGGTTCGTTAATCAGTGCCCGGGCAGCGGCGACCCGCTGCTTTTGACCACCCGATAATTCGTTAGGATAGTTCGTCAGGAATTCTTGAATTCCAAGTTGGGTCGCAACGTTTTCTACGGCGGGGCGGATCTTCTTAGCAGGAACCTTTTGCAAAGTTAATGGCAACGCGATGTTTTCGTAGGCCGTCATTGTTTCTAATAGGTTAAAATCTTGGAAAATGAAGCCAATTTCTTTCGCCCGGAAGTCGGCTAGTTGGTTCCCTTTCAAATGGGTAATGGGTTGTTGGTGAATCGTTACTTCGCCACTAGTTGGTTGGTCTAACGTTGCTAACATGTTTAGTAGGGTGGTTTTACCAGAACCAGAAGCCCCCATGATGCCGACGAATTCTCCTGGTTGAACTGAAAAGTCGATACCCTTTAAAGCCTCGTATTGCTTGGTGCCAGATTTACCATAGGTTTTGTGTAAATCACTGACCGTCATAATTGGTGTTGTCATTTTTTAAAACTCCTTTAATTGCTTGTTAGTTTGTTGCTTGGTTAGTTGCTTATGTAACTAACTATAAAAGTAACGGACCGAACTGTCAACTGTTTTCGGTGGGGGTTGAGGTAATTGGTGGGTTAAACGTTGATAGGTCAATGTTTTTAATTGTTGAAAAATTAGTGTGCTGTGGGGGACGGACGCAATGCGGAAACTAACCTGATTTTAATTGAAATCTAGGTGGGGCTAGCCTAAAATTACCAGTACTGAGTTAGGTCGAAAACGGCAGTCAATAGGAGGAAAAAGTTTGAAAAAGATATTAGTTCTACATACTGGTGGGACGATTGCGATGTCCGCAGATGCTTCGGGAAACGTGGTTCCGGGGGCTGAAAATCCGTTAGATCAGTACCAAAGTTCGTTTGGCGCGGATATTCAACTTGAAACGGAAGACGTCTTTAATTTACCATCGCCACACATCACGCCAGAACGGATGTTGGCGTTGAAGCAACGCATTGATAAAGCGGCCCATGAAGGCGTGGACGGCGTCGTTGTGACCCACGGAACCGATACGTTGGAAGAAACGGCGTATTTTTTAGATTTAACGCTGCCTAACGAGTTGGCGGTTGTCGTGACCGGTGCGATGCGTTCGGCTAATGAGATTGGCTCGGATGGGTTGCATAATTTGGAGACGGCGATCCAGACGGCTAGTTCGCCGGATGCCGCTGATAAAGGTGTCTTAGTTGTGATGAATGATGAAATTCATTCGGCGCGGTATGTGACGAAGACCCATACTACCAACGTGGCAACGTTCCGAACACCGACGTTTGGGCCAATTGGGCTAGTTGCCAATCACGGGGTGGTCTTCTTCGAATCCTTATTGCGTTCCACGGTTTGCCCAATTCAAACGGTGACGGATAACGTCTTTTTGATTAAGTCTTACGCTGGGATGGGACCAGAATTATTTGAAGCCATTGCGCAACCAAGCACGCACGGCGTTGTCATTGAAGCGTTAGGTGCGGGTAATATGCCACCAGCCACGTTGCCAGCAATCCAAAAACTGTTGGACATGAATATTCCAGTGGTCTTAGTCTCACGGTGCTTTAATGGGATTGCACAGGACGTCTACGCCTATGAGGGTGGCGGCGTTCAGCTGAAACAGATGGGCGTTATTTTTTGTCAGGGATTGAACGGGCAAAAGGCACGCATCAAATTATTAGTGGGTGTCAGTGCCGGGATGTCCGCTGATGAATTGGCGCGGTTTGTAGCCACGGCGAACTCTTAATTGAACGTTCAAAAGCCAAATCTAAATTAGCTACCTGTGAGTAGTTATTCCGGCTGCCACTGATGACATGCGGTCGTGGGACCGGGCCTAGCCTGGGAAGCGGTCTAGTCCCTCGCCCGGAATAATTGCAAAAAGCGCAATTGTCCCGGACCGTCCGTGGTCTAAGTCCGGAAAAATCACCGGCCTAAAACCACCTTCACGACCGATGCCATCAGTGACAGTCTCCGATTATCCGATAATAATAATAGCAAGGCTAATTTAGCGAAGGCGGACAGAATTGATGTGCTGTGTCGGCAACGGTAGCCGATGATTTTTGTACTGTTGCGGGGCGGTTCAAAGACGTGGGCTGGCGGCTTTGAATCGAGGTCGCAGACCGCACTTCGGCTGGGGCCGTCCCCCAATAGCACATCTGTTCTGTCCGTCGAAGCGGATAATTTAAGCATGACTATCGCCACTGTTACGGTGTTAATGGTAATTTTAGCTTTTTCAACCTTAAATAAAGCGCGGGTACCGCTGATGACAGTGATGTCACCGGCGTTACCCGCTATTTTTTGATAAACATATTATTGATTGACCAGGTTTTGCCGAACTAGTCGTGCCACGTAACTTTCCTGTAGAAGGTTGCCGTGGCTGATGTCTTTGATGTTAACGGTCATTTGTGTGTAACGACCGGCAGTGTTCATGAATAATTTACCGCCGGCGGTCACGCTGGTTAACGGGACAACGTTGTCATTACCGCTGCTGGTATCACCGGCAACGTTAACGACGGCGTGCAATGATTTGAAATGCGATTGGCTTTTAAGCAATGGATCGTAGAGTTCGTGGTCGGGATGATCTTCATCAGTCCCCAAAAATGGGGTGCCCACTAACATGAGATCGTGAATCGGCAGGGGCTTGGAACTAGTCAGTCCCGCGATGTAGCGACTCCAAATGAGCCCACCGTTTGAGTAGCCCAAGGCGTTCGCCGTTTTTAGCTTAAACTTTTTTTGAAGATAACGCATGACTTTTGCCAGTCCGTTAGTTTGAGTCATGATGTTAGCATTCGTATCCGTACTATTTTCAAAGAAGACGACGATCAAAGCATCGTTGAGATTAGTCCCTTCAACGCGGTTTTGTTTAACTTTGATGGCTTGGCTGTTCGTCACGGTCACGTTAATGACCGGATGCTGATGCTGGGCGTTGAGTGACTTAATAATGTCGTCAAAATTATTAGGTGTGCTGTTACTACCAGCAATCATGATCAGCGGCCGTTTTTGTTGGGTTATCACGTGGCTCGTTTGGTCACGTTTGAGCTGGGTGGCAAGCCCTAAGCCAATGATCAGCAGCAGGAAAGCCCCGCATGCAATCAATCCCCATATTACTTTTTTAGGCATACCCTCACCTCGATAAGTCGTTTAGAATCGTTCAGCTAAGACGGCGCGGTCGTTTAACGGTTGAATCGCACGGTGGTTAGCTTTGAAGAGTTGTTGATAGGCGGCTAACTGTTCTTGACCAAGCATGACGGTGTCGGCACAAACGTACCATTCAACGGTTTCGCTCAACGGTGGTGTGGTCAGAGAACCTAGGTAGTGATAGACCGTTCCAGTAGTTGGCAATAAGTCGCTTAAATCGATAGGCTCAGTCAAGTCGTGGCTGGCATTAGGCGTCAGTTGGTCTAGTAACTGTTGAAAGCTGGCGTTCGGTTTACCGACACGCCCAAAGACGGCGACAACGGCAAGCTGACCACTAGCGCTTTGATGAACGAGGTGCCATTCAATGGGGGCACTGGCACCATCGAGGGTGTGTTCCGCGGGCGTGTGAAAATGGATCTGTTGAAACTTAAAGTCCCGGTCGTTTAGGTAGGCCATGCCGTTTCCAGATGCTTTGAGCGTCGTAGCTTCCCCCGTGATGTGGTTAGCCTGGTAAAGACCGCGCCAACTGATGGCGGAAAGTTGTGACGGGATGGCGTCTGCGGTTGTGATGGCGATCGGTGACTGTCGGGTTTGACCAACGAATCCCCAATCGGCCTGGGTTGAATAATCTAGTGGCATAAAAAAGCTCCTTTAATATTTAGTGGATTGCACGTAAACATGCATCTATGTAAACCGTCCAATTCTATTTTCTCACGGTCGGAAACTTTGTCAATTAATGGTGTTTCTTTCTGCGACCTGTTTAGTAGCAATGTTAGAATAGAAGTAAGACTTTTAATAGAAAAGGTGGCCGTAATAATGACACAAAACCGTATTTTGACCATGGAAAAAGGCATCAATTTTCGCGAAATGGGTGGGTATCAGACCAAAGATGGCAAACAAACGAAGTGGCACAAAGTAATTCGGACGGGAAGTCTCAGTGACTTGACCGCAACTGATCAAAGCTTTTTGGATCACTATGGTGTGCGCTATGACATCGATTTCCGTTCACCCCAAGAAGTGCTGGACGCACCTGACCGGATCCCCGGGAATGCTAAGTACATCTATGCGCCAGTGTTTAACGTTGATGAGACGAAGAACTCGGACGGCAGTGATAAGATGACGGCCAACCTGGAAGAACATCCTGATAGTGGTTTCCGGCACATGCTGAAGGTTTATCGCATGATCGTGTCGGAACAACACGCAAAAAATGAGTACCGCCGCTTCTTTGATAATTTGTTAGCCAATGACAAGCCAGACGACGTTTTACTCTTCCACTGTACTGCGGGAAAGGACCGTACTGGGATGGGCGCCGTCTTCTTATTGACTGCGCTAGGCGTTGATTTTGAAACGATTAAGGCTGACTACTTGTTGACCAACGAGGCCTCGGTAGATCGCATTGAAGGTGCAACGAAGGCCGCCCAAGCTAAGGGTGCGTCTAAAGAAACGGTCGATAGTTTGCGGGCACTTTGGTCAGTTGATCCAGCTTACTTAGACGCTGCGATGACCGAAATTGAGCGTCAGTCTGGGAATTTGTCCCACTACTTACGGACCGAATTAAAATTAACTAAAAATGAAATTACGGATCTGCAACGGTTATATTTGGAATGATTTCTTGAGTGGTTGCTTAATGACTAGGGGTAATTAAGACTTAACTTTAATAGCGGTAGACTTTCGGGTGAATTCCCGTTAACATGTAGTTGTAACCGCTTAAATATCTTTTGATTTATATCGTGAAATCACTTACAATATAGATAATGATTCGGAAATGATATAATTTTAGACTATTTCTTATGAAGGAGTTGTTTTGAATGCATAAATTTATCGCGATGGTCGGAACCAATTCGACCGAATCAACTAACCGCAAATTATTGCAGTACATGCAAAGTCACTTTGCTGACCAAGCTGAAATTGAATTAATGGAAATTAAGGACTTACCAATTTTTAACAAGCCCGAAGATAAAAAAGTACCGGCCTTAGCGCAAAGTATGGCGGATAAAATTGACGCCGCTGACGGGGTCATTATTAGCACGCCGGAATATGACCATTCGGCACCAGCCGTTTTGATGAACGCCCTCGAATGGCTTTCATTTTATATCCATCCGCTGGTTGATAAACCCGTTATGATTATTGGGGCTTCTTATGGTTCTTTAGGAACATCACGGGCCCAAGCACACTTGCGTCAAATCTTAGATTCACCCGAATTACGGGCGCGGATCATGCCAAGTTCTGAATTCTTATTGGGACATTCCTTACAAGCGTTTGATGACGCGGGCAACTTAGTAGACGAACAAAAAGTGGCTAAGCTTGATGGCTTATTCGCAGATTTCCAAGTCTTCGTTGAAATCACCCAAAAGTTAACGCATGCGAATGCCGCTAACAAGCAAGAAGTTCGGGATCTTGACTGGGATAAGTTATAGAAGGGAGTTAAACTCATGAAATTAGTTGGAATTGCGGGCTCAGTTGAAGATCATTCTTACAACCGGACCTTATTAAAATTTATTGCAAACCATTTTAGCGACATGGTTGACGTTGAAATATTGGATATTCAAGACGTCCCAATGTTTAATCAGAGTGACGACCAAACTGATGGGGAAGCCGTTCAATACTTAAAACGCAAAATTGAAGGTGCTGACGGAATTATTATCGCCACACCAGAACATAATCACACCATCACGGCGGCTTTAAAGAGCGTGATTGAATGGTTGTCATTCAAGATTCACCCAATGTCCGGCAAACCCGTTATGATTGTCGGCGCTTCATACTATGACCAAGGTTCATCACGGGCACAGTTGAATTTACGTCAGATTTTGGAATCACCCGGGGTCGACGCCGTTGTGATGCCTGGTAATGAATTCTTGTTGGGCGACGTTAAACAGGCGTTTGACGATCAACATAACCTTAAAGACGACCGAACGATTGGCTTTTTAAAGGAAACTTTAGGCAAATTTATCAAGTTCGTTAAAGTGATTAACTCGATGAACAAAAAGGCTGATGACGATGATTGGCAGAGTGAAGATCTTAATGCAACGGGGAGTGTGCCAACGACGATTAAGGGCCTGAACATGCACGCTGCCGACTGGGTCGACCAAGCAACTGCAAAGACGAACGCGGTCACTGGTAACAGCTATGTACGGTTGGACTGTGGGGTCTTGACGGTCGATCAGTTGAATTACTTCCTTAATTCAATGCCAATGGAACTGACTTTCGTGGATGCAAATAACCAGTTCTTGTACTATAACCATCAGACCGACGCTAAGAACATGTCAGCTTCTCGGAAGCCAGCGCAAGTTGGGAATCCGCTTGCTGACTGTCATCCAAAGCGGGCTATTCCACACGTTAAACAAGCAATCCACGTTTTACGGACGGGCAAGACAGACTTATTTAAGCTTCCCGTACCAAGCAACGGTGATAAGTGTGATATGCACTATTACCAAGCGATGCACGATGATAAGGGCGAGTTCCAAGGAGTTAACGAATTCGTATTGGATATTTTACCAATCGTTAAGTACTACCTTGGCTTAACTGGCCAAAAGTTAGTTAAAGACCCGAATGCTAAGACTGATGCCGTTTCAGGTGCATCTGCCAAAGCAACGACGCCTAAACCTGATGAAGTTTCAGGGGCTTCAGCTGATACCGATGAGGCACCAGCTGAAAAGAGCGAAGCACCAGCAGTTGATGAAGTTTCAGGCGCATCAGCTAACGATTAAAGCTAAAATTTAGAAAAGTCACTCGCAATTGTACTAGTCCCTGTCAAGTTGACAGGTGAAATAATATAATTTTCGAGTTCTGTCTAAGCGGCTTTGCCGCGGTATTCTACCGCGGTGAAGCCGCTTCTTTGTGTTGTCCGGTCAATGTAATTGAAG